>NZ_MKEQ01000002.1:600000-888845 GCF_001875655.1 Enterobacter hormaechei ATCC 49162 | reverse complement strand
CTACTCTTCGAGTTCACAGCATGTGCATTTTCGTGTACGGGACTATCACCCTGTACCGTCGGACTTCCAGACCGTTCCACTAACACACAAGCTGATTCAGACTCCGGGCTGCTCCCCGTTCGCTCGCCGCTACTGGGGGAATCTCGGTTGATTTCTTTTCCTCGGGGTACTTAGATGTTTCAGTTCCCCCCGGTTCGCCTCGTTAACCTATGTATTCAGTTAACGATAGTGCAACGAATTGCACTGGGTTTCCCCATTTGGACATCGCCGGGTCAAAGGTTCATATCACCTCGCCGGCGCTTTTCGCAGATTAGCACGTCCTTCATCGCCTCTGACTGCCAGGGCATCCACCGTGTACGCTTAGTCGCTTAACCTCACAACCCGAAGATGTTTCACTTCATGGTTGCGAAAATTTGAGAGACTCGAACACACATGAGCTGTGTGTCGTTTCAATTTTCAGCTTGATCCAGATTTTTAAAGAGCAAATATCTCAAACATGACTCGCAAGTCAGTTTTGAGATATGACGGCAGGTGACTTTCACTCACGAACCAGCAAGTGGCGTCCCCTAGGGGATTCGAACCCCTGTTACCGCCGTGAAAGGGCGGTGTCCTGGGCCTCTAGACGAAGGGGACGTACAGTCTCAATCGCAAGACGCCTTGCTATTTACTTTTCATCAGACAATCTGTGTGGACACTACAAAGGCAGGTTCTTTAAGGTAAGGAGGTGATCCAACCGCAGGTTCCCCTACGGTTACCTTGTTACGACTTCACCCCAGTCATGAATCACAAAGTGGTAAGCGCCCTCCCGAAGGTTAAGCTACCTACTTCTTTTGCAACCCACTCCCATGGTGTGACGGGCGGTGTGTACAAGGCCCGGGAACGTATTCACCGTGGCATTCTGATCCACGATTACTAGCGATTCCGACTTCATGGAGTCGAGTTGCAGACTCCAATCCGGACTACGACGCACTTTATGAGGTCCGCTTGCTCTCGCGAGGTCGCTTCTCTTTGTATGCGCCATTGTAGCACGTGTGTAGCCCTACTCGTAAGGGCCATGATGACTTGACGTCATCCCCACCTTCCTCCAGTTTATCACTGGCAGTCTCCTTTGAGTTCCCGACCGAATCGCTGGCAACAAAGGATAAGGGTTGCGCTCGTTGCGGGACTTAACCCAACATTTCACAACACGAGCTGACGACAGCCATGCAGCACCTGTCTCAGAGTTCCCGAAGGCACCAAAGCATCTCTGCTAAGTTCTCTGGATGTCAAGAGTAGGTAAGGTTCTTCGCGTTGCATCGAATTAAACCACATGCTCCACCGCTTGTGCGGGCCCCCGTCAATTCATTTGAGTTTTAACCTTGCGGCCGTACTCCCCAGGCGGTCGACTTAACGCGTTAGCTCCGGAAGCCACGCCTCAAGGGCACAACCTCCAAGTCGACATCGTTTACGGCGTGGACTACCAGGGTATCTAATCCTGTTTGCTCCCCACGCTTTCGCACCTGAGCGTCAGTCTTTGTCCAGGGGGCCGCCTTCGCCACCGGTATTCCTCCAGATCTCTACGCATTTCACCGCTACACCTGGAATTCTACCCCCCTCTACAAGACTCTAGCCTGCCAGTTTCGAATGCAGTTCCCAGGTTGAGCCCGGGGATTTCACATCCGACTTGACAGACCGCCTGCGTGCGCTTTACGCCCAGTAATTCCGATTAACGCTTGCACCCTCCGTATTACCGCGGCTGCTGGCACGGAGTTAGCCGGTGCTTCTTCTGCGGGTAACGTCAATCGACAAGGTTATTAACCTTATCGCCTTCCTCCCCGCTGAAAGTACTTTACAACCCGAAGGCCTTCTTCATACACGCGGCATGGCTGCATCAGGCTTGCGCCCATTGTGCAATATTCCCCACTGCTGCCTCCCGTAGGAGTCTGGACCGTGTCTCAGTTCCAGTGTGGCTGGTCATCCTCTCAGACCAGCTAGGGATCGTCGCCTAGGTGAGCCGTTACCCCACCTACTAGCTAATCCCATCTGGGCACATCCGATGGCAAGAGGCCCGAAGGTCCCCCTCTTTGGTCTTGCGACATTATGCGGTATTAGCTACCGTTTCCAGTAGTTATCCCCCTCCATCAGGCAGTTTCCCAGACATTACTCACCCGTCCGCCACTCGTCAGCAAAGCAGCAAGCTGCTTCCTGTTACCGTTCGACTTGCATGTGTTAGGCCTGCCGCCAGCGTTCAATCTGAGCCATGATCAAACTCTTCAATTTAAAAGTTTGATGCTCAATGAATTAAACTTCGTAATGAATTACGTGTTCACTCGTTGAGACTTGGTATTCATTTAGTGTCCGAAGACATTAAGAATCCATGTCACTTTGAGTGCCCACACAGATTGTCTGATAAATTGTTAAAGAGCAGTGCCGCTTTGTTTTCGCTGCGGCGCGGGGTGTGCATATTACGCTTCCCCGCTTCAGAGTCAAGCGTTTATTTTGCTTTTCTCTGCTGACCCGGCGGCTTGCGTGCCGTTGTTCCGTGTCAGTGGAGGCGCATTATAGGGAGTAATTCCGAACCTGCAAGGCTAAAGTGAAAATTATTTACTGACTGCTCACTTTCCAGGCAAATCGCATTCCAGACCTCAATTTTCGCCTGGTTTTTAAACAAAAACGAGCCGCAAGCGGCCCGTTTTTGCATTTTGTGACTTACTGCACTGCCACAATGCGATCGTCGTTGGCTTCCAGTCGGATAACTTTGCCCGGAACCAGCTCCCCGGAGAGGATTTGCTGCGCCAGCGGGTTTTCGATCTGCTGCTGGATAGCACGTTTTAACGGACGCGCCCCATAAACAGGATCGTAACCATTCGCGCTCAGCAGTTTCAGTGCATCGTCGGAAATGTGGATTTCGTAACCACGTTCTTCCAGACGTTTGTACAGACGCTGCAACTGGATCTGCGCAATCGACGCGATATGTTTCTCACCCAGCGGATGGAACACAACCACTTCATCGATACGGTTGATGAACTCCGGACGGAAGTTTTGGCTGACCACACCCAGCACCAGATCTTTCATATGGCTGTAATCCAGCTCACCGAAGCGTTCCTGAATCAAATCGGAACCCAGGTTCGAGGTCATGATCACCACCGTGTTACGGAAATCGACCGTCCTCCCCTGCCCGTCTGTCAGACGCCCGTCATCCAGCACCTGCAACAGGATGTTAAACACGTCAGGGTGTGCCTTTTCCACTTCATCCAGCAGGATGACGGAATATGGACGACGACGAACCGCTTCCGTCAGGTAACCGCCCTCTTCATAACCGACATATCCAGGAGGCGCACCGACCAGACGCGAGACGGAGTGTTTCTCCATAAACTCGGACATATCAATACGCACCATCGCGTCATCGCTGTCGAACATAAAGTTAGCCAGCGCTTTACACAGCTCGGTTTTACCGACACCGGTTGGCCCCAGGAACAGGAACGAACCGATTGGACGATTAGGATCGGACAACCCCGCGCGGCTACGACGAATGGCGTTAGATACCGCTTCGACCGCTTCGTTCTGACCAATGACGCGCTGATGCAGATCCTGCTCCATACGCAGCAGTTTCTCGCGTTCGCTTTCCATCATGCGTGCCACAGGAATCCCCGTCCAGCGCGCCAGCACTTCGGCAATCTCGGCATCCGTCACTTTATTACGCAACAGACGCATAGTTTTGCCTTCCGACTGCGTGGCGATCTCAAGCTGTTTTTCCAGCTCAGGGATCTTGCCGTACTGTAACTCAGACATCCGCGCCAGATCGCCAACGCGACGCGCCTGCTCAATGGCAATTTTCGCTTGCTCCAGCTCCGCCTTGATTGTCTGGGTGCCAGAAAGGGATGCTTTCTCAGCTTTCCACTCTTCTTCCAGCTCAGAATACTGACGCTCTTTCTCATCCAGTTCTTCGTTGAGCATATCGAGGCGTTTCTTACTCGCTTCATCAGACTCTTTGTTCAGCGCCTGCTGTTCCAGCTTGAGCTGGATAATGCGGCGATCGAGTCGGTCCAGCTCTTCCGGTTTCGAGTCAATCTGCATACGGATGCTGGACGCGGCTTCATCAATAAGGTCGATGGCTTTATCCGGCAACTGACGGTCAGCAATGTAACGATGCGAAAGCGTCGCCGCCGCAACGATGGCCGGGTCAGTGATCTGCACATGATGGTGCAGCTCATATCGCTCTTTCAGACCACGCAAAATGGCGATGGTATCTTCAACACTTGGCTCAGCGACGAACACCTTCTGGAAACGGCGCTCCAGCGCAGCATCTTTTTCGATGTACTGACGATACTCGTCCAGCGTAGTGGCACCAACGCAGTGAAGCTCACCGCGAGCCAGCGCAGGTTTCAGCATGTTCCCGGCATCCATTGCGCCGTCTGCTTTACCCGCCCCTACCATGGTGTGCAGTTCGTCGATAAACAGGATGACGTTACCTTCCTGTTTCGCCAGATCGTTCAGCACGCCTTTCAGACGCTCTTCAAACTCACCGCGATATTTCGCCCCGGCCACCAGCGCGCCCATATCCAGCGCCAGTACGCGACGGCCTTTCAGCCCTTCCGGCACTTCGCCGTTGACAATACGCTGCGCCAGACCTTCAACGATGGCGGTTTTACCGACACCGGGTTCACCAATCAGCACCGGGTTGTTTTTAGTACGACGTTGCAGTACCTGGATAGTCCGGCGAATTTCTTCGTCACGGCCAATGACCGGGTCAAGTTTGCCCTGCTCGGCACGTTCGGTCAGGTCGACCGTAAATTTCTTCAAAGCCTGACGTTGGTCTTCGGCTCCCTGGTCGTTCACGCTTTCACCTCCGCGCATTTTCTCAATCGCCTGGGTCACATTAGCGGTGGTTGCACCGGCGGATTTCAGCAGGTCGGTCAAGGTACCGCGTGATTCAAGCGCCGCCAGAACAAACAGCTCTGACGAAATAAAATTGTCCCCACGTTTTTGCGCCAGCTTGTCGCAAAGGTTCAGCACGCGCACCAGATCCTGAGACGGCTGCACGTCGCCGCCGGTACCTTCCACCTGGGGTAAACGGCTCAGCGCCTGATCGATGGCGGTGCGTAACTGGCCAGCATTAATGCCAGCGGACGTTAATAAAGGACGTACCGATCCCCCTTCCTGATTCAGCAAGGCGCTCATTAAATGAAGAGGTTCGATAAATTGGTTGTCGTGCCCCAGTGCGAGGGACTGGGCATCGGCGAGAGCAAGCTGGAATTTATTAGTAAGACGATCCAGACGCATAACTCCTCCCATAACAGGTCAAATTTGCTACTGGAGATTAAATGAGGTCATCCCTCAATTATTCAAGGTTAATAACCTGAATTATGTGAAAAGAAAACGGCGCGTACCGGATCGTCTTGATTCTTTAGGTTATATCAGCCAAATGAAACTTGCCATACGGCCCGTCGTCTTGTCGCGACGATAGGAGAAAAAATCACCCTTTTCGGTGAAGGTACAGCGATCTCCGCCGAAGATCTGGGTTACGCCGACGTTATTCAGGCGCTGGCGGGCAAGCTGGTAAATATCGGCCAGATATTTATCGCCACAAGCAACAAACGCTTCGACCGCTTGCGGATCTTTTTCTATAAAGGCATCGCGCACTTCCGGTCCGACCTCAAATGCCTGCGGGCCAATCGCCGGGCCAAGCCAGGCGATGAGATTTGCCGAATCGTCCTGGAAGCAGGCGACGGTCTCTTCCAGTACGCCTTCGCACAAACCTCGCCAACCGGCATGGGCAGCAGCCACTTCAGTACCTGCCTGATTGCAGAACAACACTGGCAGGCAATCAGCGGTCATCACCGCGCAAACCGTTCCCGGCGTATTACTGTACGAAGCATCGGCGCGTTTAGACGCATAGGGTTCACCCGTCAGCTTCAGCACCGCTTTACCGTGCACCTGCTCAAGCCAGACCGGTTTTGAAGGAAGATTTCCCGCCGCAAAGAGGCGTTTACGGTTCTCTTCAACGTCTTCCAGGTTATCGCCACAGTGCGCACCGAGGTTCAGAGACTCCCAAGCGCCCTGGCTCACGCCACCGATACGGGTCGAACTACAGGCGGCCACGCCTTCAGGCAGTGGCCACTCCGGGACAATCAGTTTGGTCATAACCAGTCCACGTGATCCTTATGGTCTTCGAAATCTGCGCGCATCGCGTCGATAAGTTCCACCATATCCTGTGGGATCGGCGCATGCCATTCCATCTGAATTCCGGTGATTGGGTGGTAAAGACGCAGCATCGTCGCATGCAGCGCCTGGCGATCGAATTTACGCAGCACGGAGATGAATTCATCCGACGCGCCCTTTGGTGGACGCGGACGACCACCGTAAACCGGGTCACCCACCAGCGGATGGGTAATATGCGCCATGTGCACGCGGATCTGGTGAGTACGCCCGGTTTCCAGACGCAGACGCAGGCGCGTATGAATACGGAAATGCTCCATGATGCGGTAGTGGGTCACCGCCGGTTTACCCATCGGGTGTACGGACATATGCGTACGCTTGGTTGGGTGACGGCTGATAGGCTCTTCCACCGTGCCGCCAGAGGTCATATGACCAATCGCCACCGCTTCATACTCACGGGTGATTTCACGCAGTTGCAAAGATTCCACCAGGCGAGTCTGGGCGGGAATCGTCTTCGCCACCACCATCAGCCCCGTGGTGTCTTTATCCAGACGGTGAACGATACCGGCGCGCGGTACGTCGGCAATCGGCGGATAATAATGAAGGAGTGCGTTCAGTACCGTACCGTCAGGATTGCCCGCTCCCGGGTGAACAACAAAATCGCGCGGCTTGTTGATGACCAGAATATCGTCATCTTCGTAGACGATGTCCAGCGGGATATCCTGCGGCTCGAAGCGGATTTCCTCTTCGATTTCAGCATTGATGGCGACAGCTTCCCCACCAAACACTTTCTCTTTTGGTTTGTCCCAGATCTTGCCGTTTACCAGCACGCGCTGGTCAAGGATCCATTCTTTTATGCGTGAACGCGAATAATCAGGGAACAATTCGGCCAAAGCCTGATCTAAGCGTTGACCGAGCTGATTTTCGGAGACTGTTGCGGTGAGTTCTACTCGTTGTGCCATAAACTGCTTCTTCGTTTAACGTTGGGTTTTACGGCTTTGCCGTTTAATATAGTGTGCTATTGTAGCTGGTCTTAATCGGGAGCAGGAACTGAGTTTCTCCCGGACAAACATTTGAGGAAAGTCAAAACGTCATGACGCGCATGAAATATCTGGTGGCAGCGGCCACGTTGAGCCTGGCTTTGGTGGGCTGCTCCGGTTCGAATGAACAGGTCCCTGACAATCCGCCGAATGAAATCTATGCGACTGCACAACAAAAGTTGCAGGACGGTAACTGGAAACAGGCGATAACGCAACTGGAAGCGTTGGATAATCGCTATCCATTTGGTCCGTATTCGCAGCAGGTACAGTTAGATCTTATCTACGCCTACTACAAAAATGCCGATCTGCCGCTGGCTCAGGCAACGATCGATCGTTTCATGCGTCTGAACCCTACCCATCCTAACATCGATTACGTGATGTACATGCGCGGCCTGACTAACATGGCGCTGGATGACAGTGCATTGCAGGGCTTCTTCGGGGTGGATCGTTCCGACCGTGACCCGCAACATGCGCGTGATGCTTTCAATGACTTCTCCAAACTGGTACGCAGCTACCCGAACAGCCAGTACATTACCGATGCCACTAAGCGTCTGGTGTTCCTGAAGGATCGTCTGGCGAAATACGAGTACTCCGTTGCGGAATATTACACCCGCCGTGGCGCATGGGTAGCCGTGGTTAACCGTGTAGAAGGCATGCTGCGTGATTATCCTGATACGCAGGCCACGCGTGATGGCCTGAAGCTGATGGAGAATGCGTATCGCCAGATGCAGATGACGGCTCAGGCTGACAAAGTGGCGAAAATCATTGCCGCAAATAGCAGCAACACCTGATACCGCTACAATGCATAACGGCAGCCCGCAGGCTGCCGTTTTTTTATTCTTTCAGACTTACGCTGAAGCGGTTTAGCTTCAACACATCCATTCAACTATGACCGCAATTGTTGGCTTCGACAAGGTAAATCTCACCTCTTCCTGCCCTGCCTCACAAAAAAGATTCCCTGACAAAAACCGACAAAATAACGCGATCTAAATCACACATTTTGACATTAGGTCGGGTATGCTGGAATCACCAAGACGGAAAGACAAGAGGTAAAATTTATGACAATGAACATTACCAGTAAACAAATGGAAATTACTCCGGCAATCCGCCAGCACGTCGCAGACCGTCTCGCCAAACTGGATAAATGGCAAACACATTTGATTAATCCACATATCATCCTGTCCAAGGAGCCGCAGGGTTTCGTCGCTGATGCAACTATCAATACTCCAAACGGCCATCTGGTCGCCAGCGCAAAACACGAGGATATGTACACCGCAATTAACGATTTGATCAACAAGCTGGAACGGCAGCTCAATAAAGTGCAACACAAAGGTGAAGCCCGTCGCGCCACCACCTCGGTGAAAGACGCCAGCTTCGCGGAAGAAGTTGAAGAAGAGTAATCCTTTACATTGAGTGTACCGACAACGCGCCTCCGGGCGCGTTTTTTATTGACAGGATCAAAACAGTACAGGTACTTTAACCTTATCAATTTCAGGATGACCTTATGAAACAGACGCCGTTTTTCTTCGCATTCTTTTTTACCTTCCCCTGACCGGGAGGCGTTTCGTCGTGTGATAAAGAATGCGAAGACGAACAACAAGGCCTCCCACACCGGGAGGCCTTTTTTATTGATAACGATAAAATGAGACAGACAACACTATGACACCGGAAAACCCGCTCCTGGATTTACGCGTAAAAATCAGTGCGCTCGACGAAAAGTTACTGGCCCTGCTGGCAGAACGCCGCGCGCTCGCCATTGAAGTGGGCAAAGCCAAGCTGGATTCCCATCGCCCGGTTCGTGATATCGACCGCGAGCGTGATTTACTGGAACGGTTGATACAGCTTGGCAAAGCGCATCATCTTGATGCTCACTACATCACCCGCCTGTTCCAGCTCATCATCGAAGATTCCGTTCTGACGCAACAAGCCCTGCTCCAGCAGCATCTGAACAAAACCAACCCGCACTCTGCTCGTATCGCCTTTCTCGGCCCGAAAGGCTCCTATTCTCACCTGGCGGCTCGCCAGTACGCCGCCCGCCATTTCGAAGAGTTTATTGAGAGCGGCTGTGCAAAATTTGCAGATATTTTCAACCAGGTCGAAACCGGCCAGGCCGATTACGCCGTGGTGCCTATCGAGAACACCAGTTCCGGTGCTATCAACGATGTTTACGATCTGCTCCAGCACACCAGCCTGTCGCTGGTCGGCGAGTTAACGATCCCTATCGATCACTGCGTGCTGGTCTCCGGCTCAACCGATCTGAGTCAGATCGAAACGGTGTACAGCCACCCGCAGCCGTTCCAGCAGTGCAGCCAGTTCCTGAACCGTTATCCGCACTGGAAAATTGAGTACACCGAAAGCACCTCGGCGGCGATGGAAAAGGTGGCACAGGCAAACTCTCCTGCCGTCGCGGCACTCGGTAGCGAAGCGGGTGGCGCACTGTATGGCTTACAGGTGCTGGAACGTAACCTGGCCAACCAGACGCAAAATATCACCCGTTTCGTGGTTCTGGCCCGCAAGGCTATTAATGTGTCGGACCAGGTCCCGGCGAAAACCACCCTGCTGATGGCAACCGGCCAGCAGGCGGGTGCGCTGGTTGAAGCGCTGCTGGTGCTGCGTAATCACAATCTGATCATGACGAAGCTGGAATCCCGCCCAATTCATGGTAACCCATGGGAAGAGATGTTCTATCTCGATGTTCAGGCCAACCTGGAGTCTGCATCCATGCAGAAAGCCCTGCGCGAACTGGGCGAGATCACCCGTTCGATGAAAGTGCTGGGCTGCTATCCAAGCGAAACCGTGGTTCCGGTTGACCCGGTTTAACGTTCAATAAAGCGGCTTTTCTTCATCCCTGCCACATTTACAGGCAGGGTGAAGATGGCACCGGAAAGCGGGTATTTCGCCAGCTCCTCCGCCTCCATATTTTCCCGCGTGGTGGTAATGAACAACGTTTTCATATCGTCGCCGCCAAAGCAGACCATCGTCGGGCAGCGTACCGGCAGTCGATACTCTTCCAGTTGCTCCCCTTGCGGTGAAAACCGTGCGATACGCCAGCCGTCAAACAGAGCGCTCCAGTAGCAGCCTTCCTCATCCATTGCCGCTCCGTCGGGTATACCTTCTCCCTCGCTAAACCGGCGAAACTCTTCGCGCTTACCGGGTTCCCCCTGCTCATCAATCGGCGTACGGTAGATCACCCCGTTTGGGGTGTCAGAAGTAAACATCCACCGTTTATCAGGACTAAACGCTAAACCGTTATGCCCGTGAATATCGCACTGGATCACTTTCGGCGTCAGATCGTTGTCGATACGCATCAGCATGGCGCCGTTATAATCTCCCGGCCCCCAGAACGTGCCTGCATAAAATCGCCCCTCATGATCAGTACCGCCATCGTTAAAGCGTGCAAGCTGCGGGTTGGACGGGTTATCGCAAACCTTACGCTGGAGCAGGCCGTGTTTATCGGTCAGCCAGATGGCGTTTCGCATCGCGACGATAAATCCGCCGCGTTCACGCAGGGCAAAACACCCTACTTCTTCATGCAATGAGAGCACCGAGTGTTCCGCGGTGGGGAGATGATAGCGATGGATCTCCCCTTCCAGGATATCCGCCCAGTAGAGCGCCTTCTCGTCTGCACTCCACGTCGGGCATTCGGGCAGATGCCCGGTATAGTTCAACAGCAGCTGCGGTTCAGCCATGACAGTTCCCCAAAAATGAAAAAAGCCAGCAATGCTGGCTTTCAGTATATACATCATCAGATTACTGGCGACTGTCATTTGCCTGGCGTAACAGCGTGCGGCTTTCACTCTGGAATCGCGTGGCGTAATCACCGAACCAGTGCTCGACTTTACGGAAACTGTCGATAAAGGCTTGTTTATCGCCATGTTCCAGCAAAGTGATCGCTTCACCAAAACGCTGGTAGTAGCGTTTGATCAGCGCCAGGTTATTTTCAGACGACATGATGATGTCGGCGTAAAGCTGTGGATCCTGGGCAAACAGTCGCCCGACCATCGCCAGCTCCAGACGATAGATTGGCGAGGAAAGCGCCAGCAATTGTTCAAGCTGAACGTTCTCCTCCGCCAGGTGCAGCCCATAGGCAAAGGTTGCAAAGTGGCGCAGCGCCTGAATGAACGCCATGTTCTGGTCATGCTCTACCGCGCTAATGCGGTGTAAACGCGCTCCCCAGACCTGAATCTGTTCCAGGAACCACTGGTAGGCTTCCGGCTGCCGTCCGTCACAGTAAACCACTACCTGCTTCGCCAGGCTGCCGCTGTCCGGGCCAAACATTGGGTGCAACCCAAGCACAGGGCCGGTGTGCGCCGCCAGCATTGCCTGTAGAGGGCCATTTTTAACGGAGGCCAGGTCCACCAGAATGCAATCTTCCGGCAGCGGAGGAAGTTTAGCGATAATCTGCTCCGTCACATGGATCGGCACACTGACGATAACCATTCCGGCGTCTTTCATCAGCTCCGGCGCGTGCGACCAGTCCTCTTTCTCCAGAATGCGCACCTGATAACCAGAAAGCGTCAGCATTTTCTCAAACAAACGCCCCATCTGTCCGCCACCACCGACGATGACCACCGGACGCAGCGACGGACAGAGAGTTTTGAAACCCTTATCGTTTTCGCTGGAATAGGACTCGCGCATGACGCGACGCAGGACGTCCTCAATCAAATCAGGTGAAACGCCCAGGGCCTGCGCCTCTTTACGACGGGAGGCGAGCATAGAGGCCTCGCGCTCCGGAACGTAAATCGGCAGGCCGTATTTGCTTTTAACTTCGCCGACCTCAGCAACCAGAGCCATGCGGCGCGCCAGAAGATCCAGCAACGCCTTATCCACTTCATCAATTTGATCGCGTAATGCGGTCAATTCAGCAACCATAACTACCCTCTTATGCCAGACGCGTCGCCAGCTGGCCGTTCAAATCTTTGTGGATCTCACGCAGCAGCGCATCGGTGGTTTCCCAGCTGATGCAGGCATCCGTGACGGAGACGCCGGGCTTCATCGCGCTACGCGGCTGTTCCGATGACTGATTGCCTTCATGAATATTACTTTCAATCATCAGGCCGATAATTGAACGGTTGCCATCTTTTATCTGGGCAATCACAGATTCTGCAACCGCAGGCTGGCGACGGTAATCTTTATTCGAATTACCATGACTGCAATCTACCATCAGCGCCGGGCGCAGTCCCGCCTGTTCCATCTCTTTTTCACACTGCGCGACATCCGCCGGGCTGTAGTTTGGCGCTTTACCGCCGCGCAGGATCACATGCCCGTCCGGGTTGCCCTGCGTTTGCAGCAGACATACCTGGCCCGCCTGGTTGATTCCGACAAAACGATGGGGCATGGCGGCGGCGCGCATGGCGTTAATCGCCGTGGCCAGGCTGCCGTCAGTACCGTTTTTAAAACCAACCGGCATAGACAGGCCAGACGCCATCTCGCGGTGGGTTTGTGACTCTGTGGTACGCGCACCAATTGCAGACCAGCTAAACAGATCGCCGAGGTATTGCGGGCTGTTCGGATCCAGCGCTTCGGTTGCCAGCGGCAGCCCCATGCTGACCAGTTCCACCAGCAGGCGACGCGCAATTTTCAACCCAGCTTCCACATCAAACGAGCCATCCATGTGCGGATCGTTAATCAACCCTTTCCAGCCAACCGTCGTACGTGGCTTTTCAAAATAGACGCGCATCACCAGATAGAGGCTATCGCTGACCTCCTCCGCTAATGCTTTAAATCGACGAGCGTACTCAATGGCGGTTTCAGGATCGTGAATGGAGCAAGGACCACATACCACCAGCAGACGCGGATCGCGGCCAGCGATAATGTCAGAAATGGTCTGGCGAGAGTGCTCAATCTGAGCTTCCTGCGCGACGCTCAGCGGGAATTCCGCCTTCAGTTGATCCGGGGTAATTAATACCTGTTCGTCAGTGATATGTACGTTGTTCAGCGCGTCTTTTTGCATGATTGCGATCCTGTAAAACTCGTTTGCGATAGTGGTTTTCCTCGAAGAGGTGACACAACGATACCACAACAAGTAAAGATTTCAATCCAAAATACGTACACATTACTTTACAAGCACCATTTAAACACCAAAAACATCGCATAAGAACGTAAAGATAAAATTACACGCACGCATTTACTGCCTGTCTACGCTCACACAAGAGACACTATCCAGGCGCTGGCCGTTAGCTTATTAACCCTCTGGTTAATTGGAGAGAAACTTGCGTGACCACTGATTCCTGGCAACAAAAAATGAATGAAATTATGAATTCCAGCTGGCTTAATCAAACCAGGCTTAATTCTCGGGAATATCGATCGCTGTAAGATTTAGCTTAAGTCAAAACAGGGATATTTCTGACATAATGACGGCTTTGATAAACAATGGTATTCTGCCGACAATTCTTAAGGACATCTATTTCCGGGGCGGTTTGGCGGATTCTGATGGGAAATGCAATCTTGATCGCTTTGCTCCGACTCCCCCTGGCGCTAATGCTGTTCATTTTAGTGACCCCTGCCACGGCAGGCTCGTTCACGGAAACGGATAAATCGGTACGTTCGATTGTTTCTGGTATTGTGAGCTACACCCGATGGCCAGCACTGTCCGGCCAGCCTAAGCTCTGTATTTATGCCTCTTCCCATTACGGACAGGCGCTCAGCAGTGAAGATATACACAACCCGTTGCCCTATAGTCCTGTCATTGTGCATAGCGATCGGGAAGCACTTTCAGCCCGGTGTGATGCCCTCTATTTCGGGAGTGAGCCCCCGGCAAAACAACAGGAAATAATAAATCAATATCAGGGCCAGGCGTTGCTATTAATGTCAGAGCAAAATCCTGAATGCGTTATTGGCAGCGCATTTTGTCTGATAATAGAGCACGACCAGGTCAGGTTTTCCGTCAATCTGGATGCGCTGGCGCGCAGTGGCGTAAGAGTCAATCCGGATGTATTAATGCTCGCACGGAATAAGAAGCATGAATAAGGAAGTCGCACCAACACCGCGTCCGACGTTTAAAAGAACGTTGCGGCGAATCAGCATGATAAGCGTCATTATAACAATGACGTTTATATGGTTGCTGCTGTGTTTCGCTTCCGTGGTGACATTAAAGCAATACGCGCAAAAAAACCTCGAACTTACCGGCGCCACCATGAGCCACAGTCTTGAAGCCTCTCTGGTGTTCAACGATGCCGTGGCGGCAAATGAAACGCTGGCAACCCTCGGCAAGCAGGGGCAATTTGCCGTGGCGGAAGTGCTTAACGCCCATCATAAACGGTTTGCCTGGTGGTCATGGAACCCGGCGGATAATACCGACACGCTGGGCGCGCTGGTCAACCGTTGGTTGTTCCCTCTTCCTGTCGCACAGCCCATCATACATAACGGCAATGTGATTGGCGAAATTCGTCTGACAGCACGAGACAGCTTAATTAGCCATTTTATCTGGCTCTCATTTGCGGTCCTCACCGGCTGCATTCTTTTTGCCTCTGCCGTCGCATTGACCATCACCCGCTCGCTACATCATGGCATGGTGGCTGAATTGCAAAATATCACCGACGTTGTGCATGACGTTCGCACCAACCGCAACTTCTCTCGCCGGGTAACGGAAGGCCGCATTGAAGAGTTCCACCAGTTTGGTGAAGACTTCAACAGCCTGCTGGATGAAATGGAGGAGTGGCAGCTCAAGCTACAGGCAAAAAACGCCCAGCTGTTGCGTACTGCCATGCACGATCCGCTTACGGGGCTGGCAAACCGCGCCGCGTTTCGCAACAACATTGCGGCATTAATGAATGACGCTTCGGCAAAAACCAATTCTGCCCTGCTCTTCCTCGATGGCGATAACTTCAAATTTATCAATGACACCTGGGGCCATGCCGCGGGTGACTGCGTACTGATCGAAGCCGCCAAAAGGATGGTCGAGTTTGGCGAAAAACGTCATCAGTCTTACCGCCTTGGCGGCGACGAATTTGCCATGATCCTGTACGGCGTCCACACCGCGCATGAGGTCGAATATATTTGCGCTGCGCTGTCGCAGCAATTCATCCGTCCGTTTGATCTGCATAACGGGCACACAGCATCAATGTCACTCAGCATTGGCTTTGCTCTGGCGTGGGAAAATGCCTCCGTTGAGGCCTTACTGGAGCAAGCCGATCGCAATATGTATCTGGTCAAGAACCAGCGTTCCAAAACAATATCCTGAAAGGAAGACGATATGTTAAAGCGATATTTTGCGCCGTTGTTACTGGCGTCACTGGTGATATCCGGATGCCAGACATCCCCTGAAGGGAAATTCACGCCAGAGCAAATAGCGGCCATGAAATCCTACGGCTTTAACGAACTGAATGGCGACTGGTCTCTGGGCCTGTCGGATAAGATCCTGTTTGATAAAAATGACGCCAGGCTGCGCCCGGAAAGTGAAACGCAGATCCAGACTATGGCCTCACGTCTGGCGGCAACCGGGCTGAATCATGCTCGCATGGACGGCCATACGGATAACTATGGCGAAGAGAGCTACAACGAAGCGCTTTCGTTAAAACGGGCCAATGTCGTGGCGGATGCCTGGGCGAAGGGCGCGAACATCCCGCGCAGCAACCTCACCACGCGGGGTTTAGGCAAAAAATACCCTGTCAGCAGTAACCATACTGCGCAAGGGCGCGCTGAAAACCGCCGGGTTGCGGTGGTTATCAGCACGCCTTAAGGCTATTTAACGGATGTCCCGGCGAGCGACATATCTGAAGCCGCTCGCCAGCGCAGCCAGTCAATGACAATAAATACCGCCAGACTGACGCCCATGACCGGCAACGCCAGCCCCAGCAGGACGCTTATCAGGAACGTCACTCCCCTTCCCCACAGCGGCAATGCCAGCCAGCTTTGACAGAGCGTTTGTACCGGGTTCGCGGCTGACGTCGCAGGGCGACGCATCCACCACATCCGGTATCCCCAGATAATCAACACACACAGCGCAACACCAAACGCGATGAGCAGCAGCTGGTTTGCCAGACCAAACAAGATCCCCATATGGAAATCCACGCCCCAGCGGGTCAGTTTAGCCATCAGCGGGAAATCCCCGAAGCGAGTGCTGTCCAGCACCTTCAGAGAGTGAGGATCCACGGCTACGGCATCAACCTGCGTCGGCCAGCGGCGATCGATTTCCGTCACCGTCCAGGCCTGGTTAGCGCCTCTTCCCGGGCGGATCTCAACCTTGTTGGCATCAATCCCTGACTGACGGGCAGCCTGCAATACGCTGTCAAAAAGCGACAGCTCGACTGGCATTTCAGGCATCGTCATTCCGCCGTGATGACCACGGTGTTCGGCGTGTTCATCCATCATTTCCGGCGCACCTGAAAGCTGGGTATTAACCTGCGGGGTCAGCCAGTTCATCTCTGCCCGCAGCTTATCAACGTTACCCCCGGCCCATTGTGACCAGGTTAAACCAGTGGCGGAGAACAGCAGCATTCCCGCCAGCAGCGTCCAGCCTAAGATCACATGCAGGCGACGACGATTCTGGAAGCGATTGTTAATGCGACGCTTCGGCCGGGTGTAGAACCACAGCGCGATCCCCCCCAGGGCAGCAACCCACATCCAGGAGGCGGCTAACTCGCTATAGAGCCGCCCGAGGTTGCCCAGCATCAGCGAGGTATGCAGATAATCGATAGTCTGACGCAGCGGTAAAATCCCGCTGGTGCCGTAGACGGTCATATCCCCTCGAACCTCAAGGCTGGCGGGATCAATAAAAACAGCCCGGTGCTCGGAGGGACCCAGCGTCGGGTCGGCAAACATCACACGGGTCGTTTCGCCCTTTTCCAGCCCTGGACGAACGGCATGTAAACGCAGCGCTGAACCCACGGCGTTTTCCGCGACGGCAATTTGTTCAGCAAGAGGCTGCGCCTCACCCATGGCATCCGTGTGGAGTGCGTGATGGTACAGCGCATTTTCAAGCTGCGGCGTGGCCACATACAGCGTACCGGTCAGCGCGGCGAAGAAGATAAACGGACCGACAAACAGCCCGATATGGAAATGGAGGCGACGCAGCAGATTTCCCCATGCCGCGCGCGGAGTGCAGGTAGTCATACTTTTCCTTTTTAAGGCAAAAAGTGAGTGATTTTGTTTTAAAGGGAGAAAGCAGACCGACGCGGCGGCGCGCGGGTATCGGGATAAAGCCAGGGGAAAAAGTGCCAGTGGCTGACCGCCTGACGAGGCGGCTTCACCCGCAACCGCTGCAACACCGCGCTGAGCAGGACAATCAGCGCCAGCATCACGCCCGGCACATGGGCTAACAGCACGCAGTAGCCGCACGCTTCTGCATGGTCGACTGGCATGGAATGCGACATTTCACCATGGTGCTCGTCCATCGACATCATGCTCATGTCATGGTGCATGCCAGGCATGGCGCTCATGGGATCTTTTTGCAGCGAGACGGAGATCAGCGGCGCCACGACGATCAGCAGGATCGCAAACAGCGCGGTCAATGCCGCTGCGCGTTTCCAGCTATGCTGATGCAGTACGTTATCCACTTACCCTCCACCCAAGAGGCGAACATTGTAAATGATTTATGACGGAAGGGTTAACGCGAGAGGTGCGATGAGATAAAAAAAGGGCCAGCCTTTCGGCCAGCCCTTTCTAACAGGATGTCGCTTAAGCGAATCTTAGTTCAGACGCTCTTTAATACGAGCAGACTTACCAGTACGCTCACGCAGGTAGTACAGTTTAGCTTTACGTACAGCACCACGACGTTTAACAGCAATGCTGTCAACTACCGGAGAGTGAGTCTGGAAGACACGCTCAACGCCTTCGCCGTTGGAAATTTTACGAACAGTGAATGCAGAGTGCAGACCGCGGTTACGAATAGCGATAACCACGCCCTCGAATGCCTGCAGACGTTTTTTGGAACCTTCAACAACCCATACTTTCACTTCCACGGTGTCACCTGGACGGAAGGAAGGTACGTCCTGCTTCATCTGCTCTTGTTCAAGTTGCTTAATAATGTTGCTCATAATTTAATCTCTTATCCTGGGTAAACTGATATTCGGGAGCGTATTACGCTTTCCCATCATGTTCATGCTGCTGGTGCGCGTGTTCAGTTTTGAACTCGGCCAGCAACTTTGCTTGCTCTTCAGTCAGAGCCAGGTTTTCCAGAAGTTCAGGTCTTCTAAGCCAGGTTCGGCCCAGCGACTGCTTCAAACGCCAGCGACGTATCTCGGCATGGTTTCCAGACAGTAACACTGCCGGGACTTCCATCCCTTCTAACACTTCAGGACGAGTATAGTGTGGACAGTCCAGCAATCCATCAGCAAAGGAATCTTCCGTTGCCGAAGCTTCATGGCCCAGAACACCCGGAATGAACCGGGCAACGGAGTCAATCAGCGTCATTGCCGGTAACTCACCACCGCTGAGAACGTAATCGCCGATAGACCATTCTTCGTCAATCTCGGTTTGAATTACGCGCTCATCTATCCCTTCATAGCGACCACAGACCAGAATCAGCTTTTGATTCGTCGCCAGTTCGCTCACGCCCGCTTGATCAAGCTTGCGTCCCTGAGGTGACAGATAAATCACCTTCGCGCCTTCACCTGCCGCGGCTTTTGCTGTGTGAATGGCGTCCCGTAAGGGTTGCACCATCATTAGCATCCCCGGTCCGCCGCCGTAAGGACGATCGTCCACGGTACGGTGCCGGTCATGCGTGAAGTCACGAGGACTCCAGCTCTGGATGCTCAGCAGGCCATTCTTTACTGCCCGGCCAGTTACCCCGTAATCGGTAATCGCGCGGAACATTTCAGGAAACAGGCTAATTATGCCAATCCACATAGCGCCGTCTTTTAC
Organism: Enterobacter hormaechei ATCC 49162; assembly: GCF_001875655.1. Lineage (NCBI taxonomy): Bacteria > Pseudomonadati > Pseudomonadota > Gammaproteobacteria > Enterobacterales > Enterobacteriaceae > Enterobacter > Enterobacter hormaechei. The sequence continues at coordinate 869,865 of NZ_MKEQ01000002.1, read as the reverse complement.
CGTTTATCCGGAGAATTAAAAACCAGGATCCCAATCTACTTCAATGGTTTGAGTAGCGAGATCGACTTTCTTGATAACCTGTCCATCGAGGAACGGAACCAACCGCTCCTTGATGCCAAATGCATCTTTCAGGTTTGCCTTAATGACGAGAACGTCATTTGACCCGGTTTCCATCATGTCGATGACTTTACCCAGGCTGTAGCCTTCAGTGGTCACTACCTGGCAACCCATAAGGTCTTTCCAGTAGTAGTCACCCTCTTCCAGCTGTGGCAACTGCGACGAATCCACGACAATTTCACAATTAGTCAGCGCATTCGCGGCATCACGATCGTCAATGCCTTTCAGCTTGATGATGATGTCCTGATTGTGGTGACGCCAGCTTTCCAGCTCGACCTCTTCCCACTTACCGGCTTTCTGGATAAACCAGGGCTGGTAATTAAAAATGCTATCAGCGTCTTCAGTGGAGGAAAACACTCTGAGCCAACCACGGATACCGTAGCAAGAACCCATTTTTCCCAATACGATCGGTTCAACAGGTGCTTTATTGCTCATCATGACCACCGTGACAGATTAAGCTGCTTTGTTTGCTGCTTTGATCAGCGTAGCAACGCGATCGGAAACAGTAGCGCCCTGGCCAACCCAGTGAGCGATACGATCCAGATCCAGACGGGTTTCTTCTTCTGCGCCAGCGGCCAGTGGGTTGAAGAAACCAACGCGCTCGATGAAGCGACCGTTGCGTGCATTACGGCTGTCAGTCACAACAACCTGGTAGAACGGACGCTTTTTAGCGCCGTGACGTGCTAAACGAATAGTTACCATAACATCCTCTTGTGTGAATAAAACAACCGGGCCCCATCGAGGAACGGAGCCCGGGTGTCATATTAAAAGCCCGAAAATTTTACTGATTTCTGGGGAAAATGCAATCAGCATCTTGATACTGAGCATTAAACACGATTTATCTGCCGGGGAATCCTGGCGGCATCATGCCTTTCATGCCGCGCATCATCTTCGCCATGCCGCCTTTCTTCATTTTCTTCATCATGCGCTGCATGTCGTCGAACTGTTTCAGAAGGCGGTTAACGTCCTGTACCTGCATGCCGCAACCGGCTGCGATACGGCGCTTGCGGGAACCTTTAATGATTTCTGGCTTCGCACGCTCTTTCAGCGTCATGGAGTTAATGATGGCCTCCATACGCACCAGCACTTTGTCATCCATCTGCGATTTGACGTTGTCAGGGATCTGCCCCATGCCCGGCAGCTTGCCCATCAGGCTTGCCATGCCGCCCATGTTTTTCATCTGACGCAGCTGTTCAAGGAAGTCGGTAAGATCGAAACCGTCGCCTTTTTTCAGCTTGCTGGCGAGTTTCTCTGCCTGCGCGCGGTCAACTTTGCTCTCGATATCTTCGATCAGCGACAGCACATCGCCCATGCCGAGGATACGGGAGGCAATACGATCCGGGTGGAATGGCTCCAGCGCTTCGGTTTTCTCGCCCACGCCGAGGAACTTAATTGGCTTGCCGGTGATATGACGAATAGACAGCGCCGCACCGCCGCGGGCGTCGCCGTCGACTTTGGTCAGCACCACGCCGGTTAACGGCAGGGCTTCGTTAAACGCTTTTGCGGTGTTCGCCGCATCCTGGCCAGTCATAGCGTCAACAACAAACAGGGTCTCTACCGGGTTGATAGAGGCGTGCACCTGCTTGATTTCGTCCATCATCGCTTCGTCAACGTGCAGACGACCGGCGGTATCCACCAGCAGCACGTCGTAGAATTTCAGCTTCGCCTCTTTCAGCGCCGCGTTAACGATGTCGACAGGCTTCTGCGCCACATCGGACGGGAAGAAGTCCACGCCAACCTGCTCGGCCAGCGTTTCCAGCTGTTTGATCGCCGCCGGGCGATACACGTCCGCCGACACCACCAGCACCTTTTTCTTGTGCTTTTCGCGCAGGAATTTCCCCAGCTTACCAACACTGGTGGTTTTACCCGCACCTTGCAGACCCGCCATCAGCACGACGGCCGGCGGCTGAGCCGCCAGGTTAAGCACCTGGTTCTCTTCGCCCATCGCCGAAACCAGCTCGTTACGGACGATTTTGACGAACTCCTGACCCGGAGTCAGGCTCTTGTTCACTTCATGGCCAACCGCTTTCTCTTTCACGCGGTTGATAAAATCACGCACGACCGGCAACGCGACGTCTGCTTCCAGCAGCGCCATGCGCACTTCGCGCAGCGTTTCCTTGATGTTCTCTTCGGTGAGGCGTCCACGGCCGCTGATGTTGCGCAGCGTGCGCGACAAACGATCGGTTAAATTATCAAACATTGTCTCTCGCCTGGGGTAGAAACGTTAGGTCGCCTGAGCGACACATACACAGAATTTTGCCGGAGTATAACATGAAGGCGCCTTTGTTGTTATGCAACGGTTGGAGCAGGCGTCACGTAACGTTATACTGCTTCTCTTTCTTATTAAGACAACTGTCGACGCCTATATGCCTGTTTTCGCACTGATCGCCCTTGTTGCCTACTCTGTCAGCCTCGCGCTGATCATTCCCGGACTGCTGCAAAAAAACAGCGGCTGGCGGCGCATGGCTATTCTTTCGGCAGTGATCGCACTGGTTAGCCACGCGTTTGCGCTGGAATCACGCATCATTCCCGGCGACGGCAGCGTGCAAAATCTGAGCGTGCTGAACGTCGGCTCGCTGGTCAGCCTGATGATCTGTACGGTCATGACGATTGTCGCGTCTAAAAACCGTGGCTGGCTGCTGCTGCCGATAGTTTACGCCTTTGCGCTGATCAACCTGGCGTTAGCCACGTTCATGCCCAATGAGTTTATTACCCATCTGGAAGCGACGCCGGGGATGCTGGTGCATATAGGCCTGTCGCTGTTCTCTTACGCGACGCTGATCATCGCCGCCCTTTACGCCATGCAGCTCGCCTGGATTGACTACCAGCTGAAAAATAAAAAGCTGGCGTTTAACCACGAAATGCCGCCGCTGATGGTGATTGAGCGTAAGATGTTCCACATCACCCAGGTCGGTGTGGTTCTGCTGACGCTGACGCTGTGCACGGGTTTGTTTTATATGAAGAACCTGTTCAGCGTGGAGAATATCGATAAAGCTGTCCTCTCCATCATCGCGTGGTTTGTCTATATTGTCCTGTTATGGGGCCATTATCATGAAGGCTGGCGCGGTCGTCGCGTGGTCTGGTTCAACGTTGCGGGTGCGGGCATTCTCACGCTTGCCTATTTTGGTAGCCGCTTCATACAGCAATTTGCTGGCTAAGTAACAAAAGGAGTTCCCCCTGGAACACATCTCTACCACTACGCTGATCGTCATTCTGGTCATCATGGTGGTCATCTCCGCATATTTCTCTGGCTCTGAAACCGGCATGATGACCCTGAACCGCTACCGGTTACGTCATCGTGCCAAGCAGGGTAACCGTGCCGCGCGTCGTGTCGAAAAGCTGCTGCGTAAGCCGGACCGCCTGATTAGTCTGGTGCTTATCGGTAACAACCTGGTCAATATTCTCGCTTCTGCGTTGGGCACCATCGTCGGGATGCGTCTTTACGGTAACGCAGGCGTGGCGATTGCCACCGGGGTGCTCACGTTTGTGGTGCTGGTGTTTGCGGAAGTGCTGCCCAAAACCATCGCGGCGCTTTACCCGGAAAAAGTGGCCTACCCAAGCAGTTTCCTGTTAGCACCGCTGCTTATTCTGATGATGCCGCTGGTCTGGCTGCTGAATATGGTGACACGGGTGCTGATGCGCATGGTCGGTATAAAGGCAGACGTCACCATCAGTAGCGCGCTCAGCAAAGACGAACTGCGTACCATCGTGAACGAATCCCGCTCGCAGATTTCCCGCCGCAATCAGGACATGCTTTTGTCGGTTCTGGATCTGGAAAAGGTCAGCGTCGACGACATCATGGTGCCGCGCAATGAAATCGTCGGGATTGATATCAACGACGACTGGAAGGCCATCGTCCGCCAGCTGACGCACTCCCCACACGGGCGCATCGTGCTTTATCGCGATTCCCTCGACGATGCCATCAGCATGCTGCGCGTGCGCGAGGCCTATCGCCTGATGACCGAGAAAAACGAGTTCACCAAAGAGGTGATGCTGCGCGCCGCCGACGAAATTTACTACGTGCCGGAAGGCACCCCGCTCAGCACACAGCTGGTCAAGTTCCAGCGAAACAAGAAGAAAGTCGGCCTGGTGGTGGATGAATACGGCGACATTCAGGGGCTGGTGACGGTCGAAGATATTCTGGAAGAGATTGTCGGGGACTTTACCACGTCGATGTCACCTTCCCTTGCGGAAGAAGTCACCCCGCAGAACGACGGGTCAGTGCTTATCGACGGCAGCGCCAACATTCGTGAAATCAACAAAGCGTTTAACTGGCATTTGCCGGAAGACGAAGCGCGGACGATGAACGGTATGATTCTGGAGGCGCTGGAAGAGATCCCGGCGGCTGGTACGCGCGTGCGTATTGAGCAGTATGATATTGATATTCTGGACGTTCAGGACAACATGATTAAGCAGGTAAAAGTCCTGCCCATTAAACCTTTACGCGAAAGTATCGCCGAGTAATGTGTAGGCCGGGTAAGGCGAAGCCGCCACCCGGCACTACGGGTCGGCAAATTACGCTTTCGCTTTCGCCACGGTCACCATCGCAGCGCGAATAGTACGACCGTTCAGGGTATAGCCTTTCTGCATCACACCCAGTACGTTACCCGCGGTAACGTCTTCGGATTCCACCATCGCAATAGCCTGGTGAACGTTTGGATCCAGCGGGACATCCGTATCGGCAATCACTTCAACACCGAACTTACGCACCACATCCAGCATGGATTTCAGCGTCAGCTCAATGCCTTCAATCATCGCCGCGTTATCCGGGTTAGCTTTATCCGCCACTTCCAGCGCACGATCCAGGCTGTCGATCACCGGCAGCAGTTCGTTGACGAATTTCTCCAGCGCAAATTTGTGCGCCTTTTCAACGTCCAGCTCGGTACGACGGCGCAGGTTTTCCATTTCCGCTTTGATACGCAGAACGCCATCGCGTTCGCGATTCTGCGCTTCTACCAACTGAGCTTCCAGGTTGGCAATTTTTTCATCGCGCGGGTCCACCTGCTCAGCAGACGTGTCTGGCTCTACTGCCTCAACTTCATCGTGCTGTTCCGTGATAATTTCTTCAGGGGCTTGCCCCTCAGGCGTTTTCTGTTCTTTACTACTCATGAATTTCTCCGCGTTTTTCTGCATTCATCTCGCTAACTTCGCTTATTATGGGGATCAGTTTCCTGGATTCAAGGGAACAAGGCAGATTGTCATCATTCATCAGGCACAAGGACCTCCAGAAAATGAATAATCATTTCAGGTGTATTGGGATCGTCGGCCATCCGCGTCACCCTACCGCATTGACGACACATGAAATGTTGTATCGCTGGCTGTGTGGTAAAGGCTATGAAGTGATGGTCGAGCAGCAGATCGCCCAGGAGTTGCAGCTTAAAAGCGTCAGAACCGGCACGCTGGCGGAAATTGGCCAGCAGGCGGATCTCGCCGTGGTGGTCGGCGGCGATGGCAATATGCTGGGCGCGGCGCGAACGCTGGCTCGCTATGACATTAAGGTTATTGGTATTAACCGTGGCAATCTCGGTTTCCTGACCGACCTCGACCCGGACAATGCGCAGCAGCAACTGGCGGACGTGCTGGAAGGTCACTATATCAGTGAAAAACGGTTTTTACTGGAAGCGCAGGTGTGTCAGCAGGACTGCCAGAAGCGCATCAGCACCGCCATTAACGAGGTGGTTCTCCACCCCGGTAAAGTGGCGCACATGATCGAGTTCGAAGTCTATATCGACGAAATCTTCGCGTTCTCTCAGCGTTCTGACGGGCTGATTATTTCAACCCCGACGGGATCAACTGCCTACTCGCTTTCAGCCGGAGGCCCCATACTGACGCCATCTCTGGATGCGATAACCCTGGTGCCGATGTTCCCCCATACGCTCTCGGCGCGTCCGCTGGTGATCAACGGCGACAGCACCATCCGTCTGCGTTTTTCCCATCGCCGTAACGACCTGGAGATCAGCTGCGACAGTCAGATTGCGCTTCCCATTCAGGAAGGAGAAGATGTCCTCATTCGCCGCTGCGATTACCATCTGAACCTGATTCACCCGAAAGATTACAGCTATTTCAATACATTAAGCTCCAAACTCGGCTGGTCAAAAAAATTGTTCTGATTTTGCATCCAGCACTTTACTGTATATAAAACCAGTTTATACTGTATACAAACACAGTCATGGTTTTTCATACAGGAAAACAATTATGCTGGCACAACTGACCATCAGCAACTTTGCCATTGTTCGTGAGCTTGAGATTGACTTCCATAGCGGAATGACGGCGATTACCGGTGAAACCGGTGCAGGTAAATCCATTGCCATTGATGCCCTCGGCTTGTGCCTCGGCGGTCGTGCAGAGGGTGATATGGTGCGCACAGGCGCAGCCCGTGCCGATCTCTGCGCCCGCTTCTCGTTAAAAGACACGCCTGCCGCCCTGCGCTGGCTGGAAGCGAACCAGCTTGAAGACGGACGTGAGTGTTTACTTCGCCGCGTCATCAGCAGCGATGGCCGCTCCCGCGGGTTTATCAACGGTACAGCAGTTCCCCTTTCCCAGCTTCGCGAGCTGGGCCAGTTGCTCATCCAGATCCACGGTCAGCATGCGCACCAGCAGTTAATCAAACCCGAACAACAGAAAGCCCTGCTTGATGGCTATGCAGGTGAGTACGCGCTTACTCAACTCATGGCGGAGCACTATCGTCAGTGGCATCAAAGCTGCCGCGAACTGGCGCAGCATCAGCAGCAAAGCCAGGAGCGTACCGCGCGCGCCGAGCTGCTGGAATATCAGCTGAAAGAGTTGAACGAATTTAACCCGCAGGCAGGTGAATTTGAGCAAATCGATGAGGAGTACAAGCGTCTGGCCAACAGCGGTCAACTGCTTTCCACCAGCCAGAATGCCCTGAACATGCTGGCGGATGGCGAAGACGTAAACTTGCAGAGCCAGCTGTACAACGTGCGTCAGCTTGTTACCGAACTGACCGGCATGGACAATAAGCTTTCTGGCGTGCTGGAGATGCTGGAAGAGGCCGCGATTCAGATTTCAGAGGCCGGGGATGAACTGCGCCACTATTGTGAACGTCTGGACCTCGACCCGAACCGTCTGTTTGAGCTTGAACAACGCATCTCCCGTCAGATTTCACTGGCGCGTAAGCATCACGTCACCCCGGAAGAGCTGCCGAATTACTATCAGTCTCTGCTGGAGGAACAGCAACAGCTGGACGATCAGGCCGATTCCCTCGAAACCTTGTCTCTGGCGGTCAATCTGCATCATCAGCAGGCGCTGGAAACGGCGAAACGGCTGCACGACGTGCGACAGCACTATGCGCAGGAGCTTAGCCAGCACATTACCGACAGCATGCATACGCTGGCGATGCCGCATGGAGTGTTTACCATTGATGTTCGCTTTGAAGAACATCATCTGACGGCGGAAGGCGCAGATCGCGTAGAATTCCGCGTCACCACCAACCCGGGCCAGCCTTTGCAGGCCATTTCGAAAGTGGCTTCCGGCGGTGAACTGTCGCGTATCGCTCTGGCCATTCAGGTGATTACCGCCCGTAAAATGGAAACCCCGGCGTTGATTTTCGATGAAGTGGATGTGGGTATCAGCGGCCCGACCGCGGCCGTTGTCGGCAAACTGCTGCGTCAGTTGGGTGAATCGACGCAGGTCATGTGTGTGACTCACCTGCCGCAGGTAGCCGGTTGTGGTCATCACCACTTTATCGTCAGCAAGGAAACCGATGGCGAAATGACGGAAACGCACATGAAGCCGCTGGATAAACGCTCACGCTTGCAGGAGCTGGCACGCCTGCTCGGTGGCAGCGAAGTCACCCGCAATACCCTCGCGAATGCGAAAGAACTACTGGCGGCATAAACTTTTTCGGGATCTCAGGGTCATACAGAACAACAAAAACGCCGCCAGACCGGTTTCAAAGTGGGGCAAGGTCTATTATCATCGGCATATTACATATGAGCCGCGTACTGCTCGGGCCCGAAAAGGAATCAAATCACTATGCGCTGTAAAACGCTGACCGCTGCCGCAGCGGTTCTTCTGATGTTGACCGCAGGCTGTTCCACTCTGGAGAAAGTGGTTTACCGTCCTGACATCAACCAGGGGAACTACCTTACCCCTAACGATGTGTCCAAAATCCGCGTGGGTATGACACAACAGCAGGTCGCTTATGCCCTGGGAACCCCGATGATGTCCGATCCGTTCGGCACAAACACCTGGTTCTATGTATTCCGCCAGCAGCCTGGTCATGAAGATGTGACCCAGCAAACCCTGACGCTGACCTTCAGCAGTGCCGGTGTGCTGACCAATATCGACAACAAGCCTGCCCTGACCAAATAATCAGGCGTCAGCAACGCAAAAAGGTGCTCAATGAGCACCTTTTTTGTGAATATTTTTTGGCTACTTACCGGATTTCTCTGCTCGCTGACGGCGCAACTCTTTCGGGTCGGCAATCAGCGGGCGATAGATCTCAACCCTGTCGCCCTCTTTCAGTACATCCCCAAGCTTAACCGGACGGCTATAAATGCCAACTTTATTCTTCGCCAGATCAATGTCGCTGCGAAGCTCAAGAATGCCGGAAGCCAGGATAGCCGCCTCAACGGTGGCACCCTCTTCAAGCATCACGCGCTGCAAATACTGCTTCTCCGGCAGCGCATACACCACCTCAACAGCAATCTTATGCGACACTGTAAACCTCTTTGGCGCGCGTGGTGAACGCCTGAACCATATTCGAGGCTAGCTCTTTAAAGATACGGCCAAACGCCAGTTCGATCAGCTTATTGGTAAATTCAAAATCCAGATGAAACTCAATACGGCAGGCGTCAGCACTCAGTGGCGTAAACTTCCACCCTCCCATCAGTTTTTTAAACGGACCATCCACCAGATGCATCAAAATACTCTGATTGCTAGTCAGGGTATTGCGCGTGGTGAACGTTTTGCTGATCCCCGCTTTGGAGACATCCACGGCCGCAGTCATCTGCGTCGGGCCGGATTCCAGCACCCGGCTACCGGTGCATCCCGGAATAAATTCCGGATAGGACTGAACGTCGTTCACTAACTGATACATTTGTTCCGCGCTGTAGGGAACAAGCGCAGTACGGCTAATCTGAGGCATAGCATTTTCCATGGTCACACAACAGACAAATAATAACATTTATCACCTGTTAAAAAAACGCTAAGCCTTATCTCGTGCTAAGATAGCGCGTTAGACCTCACAGGACGCAATGAGGTGACTTTTTAAAATCAGATTACCGACGGCTTTACGACACTTATGACGAAGAAAAAAGCACATAAACCTGGTTCGGCGACCATTGCGCTCAACAAGCGTGCTCGCCACGAGTATTTCATCGAAGAAGAATTCGAGGCTGGCCTTGCGTTGCAGGGCTGGGAAGTAAAATCGCTGCGTGCCGGGAAAGCCAACATTGGCGACAGCTACGTGATCCTGAAAGACGGTGAGGCCTTCCTGTTCGGCGCGAACTTTACGCCGCTGACCGTCGCCTCTTCACATTACGTCTGCGATCCTACCCGCACACGTAAGCTGCTGCTGAACAAGCGCGAACTGGAATCCCTCTACGGACGCATCAACCGGGAAGGCTTCACCGTAGTTGCGCTCTCTTTATACTGGAAAAACGCCTGGTGCAAAGTGAAAATCGGCGTGGCGAAAGGTAAGAAACAGCACGACAAGCGCACAGACCTGAAAGCACGCGAGTGGCAGCTCGACAAAGCACGTATCATGAAAAACGCAGGACGTTGATTCTGCGCACTTATTGTACTATTCAATAAGTTAGCGTTTCGGGCTGGTATCGAAGAAGTGAAATCTGGTATACTGTGTTCAACACTATTGGGGCTGATTCTGGATTCGACGGGATTTGCGAAACCCAAGGTGCATGCCGAGGGGCGGTTTGCCTCGTTAAAAGCCGCAAAAAAATAGTCGCAAACGACGAAAACTACGCTTTAGCAGCTTAATAACCTGCTAAGAGCCCTCTCTCCCTAGCTTCCGCTCTTAAGACGGGGATCAAAGAGAGGTCAAACCCAAAAGAGATCGCGTGGAAGCCCTGCCTGGGGTTGAAGCGTTAAAACTAATCAGGCTAGTTCGTTAGTGGCGTGTTTGTCCGCAGCTGACGTGCGAATGTAAAGACAAACTAAGCATGTAGTACCGAGGATGTAGAAATTTCGGACGCGGGTTCAACTCCCGCCAGCTCCACCACTTTTAACAGGATTGCAACAGGGCAGTGGCAAGAAATAGAGCCACTTACCGACACTGACCAGACAGTGAGCAGACCAAGCTGAGACAAAATATTCACGTAAAATGCACGTGCGCTTCTAAAAACTCCAGCTTTCCCAGGCTGGAGTTTTTCTATTAGTCAAAAAGAGTCGCAAGCGCTCTGAGTGCCTTCAAGCCGCTGTTATTGTGATTCTGTATTTTTTATCCCCAACAAGAAAGTAAAGAGCGCTTTCGCTTCAATGTAATATATGGTCAGAGCTTCTGGTGACGAATCAACCTGCAAAGCGGTTGGTGGAAACCCTTCATTTTAGACTGAACGCTCAACCCCGCCGGAACCTTAAAATTTTGATCCCTGTCTACCAGTATTATAAAAATCAATTCATTCTTTCCCCGTTAACTTTTTCTGTATTGAGTGCGTTTTTTTATCGTCGTGTTGGGAAAATTGCATCAATATCCTTAATTCCATCGACAGCAATATAAAATCAAACACCACCATGACTCCTGTCTTTAGTGGTGTGCCCCTGAAATTATCGCCGCCGAAAGTTGTTATGGTTGCGTCCGAACAGGCATCCTGATAGGCCCAACGAAAAGCTGCCATTTTCGCTGGACCGTAACGCATGGAGACAGGTCAGGAAAACCAGGCCATCAACCGATACGAAAATCAAAACCGCTAAACATGAAGATGTCGTCCTTTTCGTCTAATCTCAGTGATGCTGCAACAACACCTGCGAAATCTTCCTCGCTTCATCCGCCGGATCCGCCGAATGAGTGATCGCTGATCCCACAATCACCACATCCGGGCCTAACAGCGTATAGTCCTTCACCGTCTGGCTGCTGATGCCGCCTGCCACGGCAATCCGGGCTTTCCGGCGCGCCTTCAGCATCGTTATCAAATCATCAATCGGCTTGCGCCCCGCCGCCTGCTGGTCGGTGCCGGTGTGAACCGCCAGCATATCCGCCCCCGCCTCTTCCAGCAGGCGAACCCGTGCGGGCAGATCGTCGACGCAGATCATATCCACCACCACCTGCTTTCCGGCCTCTTTCGCCGCGCGGATGCACGACTGGATCGTCAGCACATCGGTCACGCCTAATACCGTGACATAGTCTGCCCCAGCGTCGAAAAGCATCTGCGACTCAAAATGGCCGCCATCCATAATTTTCGCATCCGCCAGCACTTCCTTATGCGGATATTTTTCTTTAATGGCTTTAATAGCCTTCACGCCTTCCCGAATAAGAAAAGGCGTGCCCACTTCAATAATATCAACGTCGTCAACCACCTTATCAATAAATGCCAGCGCTTCAGGCAGGGTTAACTCGTCCAGGGCAAGCTGTAATTTCATGTTGGTTTCCTTGTGTCGAATGACTATTCGAGGTTGGCGTGTAGCGCAAAACCTTTGGTTATGTGATATCCCGTCGACTGCGCCAGATTCACTATCATGGCATCCCCCAGCACCATGACGGCCTCTTCAAACAGGCTGCCGCCGGGCAGAATGCCTTTCACATTCTCGGGTCCATCCGGCAGTTTGTCGGTATAGGCCGGGATCCTGACCACCACCTCCGCCAGTTTCCCCAACGTGGACTCGGGGAAAATGGTCAGCAGAGCCGCAGTACCGCCCAGCTGCTTCGCTTTTATAGACACATTCACCAGCGAAGCCGTTTCGCCCGATGCGCTGGCCAGTAACAGCAGGTCGCCTTTTTGCAGCGCAGGCGTGACCACATCACCAACAACATACACCTTCAGGCCGATATGCATCAGGCGCATCGCAAAAGCTTTCAGCATCAACAGCGAACGCCCTGCGCCAAACACAAATACCGCGTTCGCGTCAGCGATGGCCTGCTCCAGACGCGCCAGCGCAGCACCATCAATCCGCGCCATTGCCTGATGCAGGTCGCTACAGGCAACGCCTGCTACAGATTGCGTTTCCATCATGCGTCCTCCTGGCAGAGCGGGAATAAATCATCCTGATACTCGAGCATCCCCATGATTTCCCGGACATAGTTATCGACATGTCCCAGAAAGTGGAAACGTTCCGGCGCGGCGCGATAACGCTGGTAAAGCGGCGTATCGAAGGTGATGCCAAGATGCGGGTTCTCTTTGACGGTGGCGAATTTGATGCGCGGAATATGTGAGTAGTAGCGATTCTTGCGCACGCAGAGCTGCCCGTTCTCTTCAACGATGTAGCAAGCCATACCGTGGTAAAACTGCACCGTGTCGTAGTGAACCGCGCAGGGTTTATACGCCAGGTTGCTGAACACCAGCGGCCCGTCGCCGATATTGATGGAGCAGTGGCCATAATTCGGCGGCACGATAATGCTCTGCCCCTCCTTCACCACCGCCACGATAAGATCGTCCACCAGCAGATCTTTTGGCGGGGCGGCAAAATCCGGCGACTTTTGCAGGATATACGCCGCCGTACCCTTAATCACTTCGTACACTTCCGGATGGGTGTTGCGCCGCGTGTCGTTATAGCCGTGATAGTGACCGCTGGTTTTCTTGCGCTCCCTGCCAATCGTCCCCGGCATGATGATGGTGATGTCGTACTGATACTGGTCGGCAGAAAGCCGTTCCTGATCCTCCGCAAAGCTTAGCCCGCGATAGACATCATAAGCCGGTTCATCACGCTGCGCTTCGGTGAACTCCGGTAAGACCACCGCCATCTGCCCGGCGTTTTTGCGACCAAAGCCGAGATAGTTCAGCGGGGGTTTCAGCGCCATCACGCCGTCGTCATCGAGATACAGCGGCAGGCCGCTGTGGTGTAGCTGTTTCATTTTGCCTCCTGTGTATACGCGTTAGCTGCGCGGATAGCCTCTTTCAGCCGATCGGATTTCATGCCAAAGACGCTCTGAATGTTATTCCCGACCTCGACGACGCCCGCCGCGCCAAGCTGTTTCCGCAGCGCTTTGTCCACCAGCGTCTTATCCGTCACGTCTATGCGCAGACGTGACATGCAGGCTTCGATGCTGGTCATATTCCCCAGCCCGCCATAGGCCAGAATAATGCCGCTCACCAGGTCGTTCTGTTCGTTTTCCTGCGTCACAGTCCTTTCTTCGACTTCACGGCCCGGCGTCAGCAAATTCCAGCGGCGGATGGCAAAGGTAAACAGGATGTAGTACACCACGCCCATCACCAGCCCGACCGGGAACACCATGTACCAGTGAGGCGCGCGCGGCAGGACGCCAAAGAACAGATAGTCGATAAGCCCGCCGGAGAAAGAGAGCCCGATGTGCACGCTGAACCACTCCATCAGGAGGAACACCAGCCCCGCCAGGACGGCGTGAATGCCATACAGCACGGGGGCAACAAACAGGAAGGAGAACTCGATCGGCTCGGTGATGCCGCAGACGATGGAAGTGATCGCGCCAGAGAGCATAATCCCCTTCACCCGCGCTCTGTTTTCCGGGCTGGCGCAGCGGTAGATCGCCAGCGCAATCGCCGGAATGCAGAACATCTTGATGGGCGTCAGCCCGGCCATAAAGGTTCCGGCGGTAATTGGCACCTGGTCTTTCAGCTGGGCAAAGAAGATAAGCTGGTCGCCATGCACCACTTGCCCGGCCTTGTTTACGTACTCGCCAAACTGGAGCCAGAACGTCGGCCACCAGACATGGTTAAGACCAAACGGGATCAGCAGTCGCTCGACAAAACCGAACAGGAAGGCGGACACGCCCGGCCCCTGCACCGTCATGGTATTCGACAGGCCATTAATCAGATGCTGAACCGGCGGCCAGACCACCGCCATCACCAGCCCGACAAACAGCGCGGCGAAGGAGGTCACTATTGGCACGAAGCGCTTGCCAGAGAAGAACTCCAGCCAGGACGGAAGCTGGATACGGTAATAGCGTTTATACAGCCAGGCGGCAATAATCCCGATAATGATGCCGCCAAACACGCCGGTCTGGAGCGAAGGGATGCCCAGCACCATCGTATAGTCACGCACCTGCGCCACCGACTCGGGCGTGATCCCCAGAAACTGGCCGATGGTGACGTTCATAATCAGAAACCCGGCGATCGCCGACAGTCCGGCAATGCCCTGATCGTCACTAAGCCCCACCGCCACGCCGACCGCAAACAGCAGCGGCAGGTTAGCGAAAATCGCGCTGCCCGCTTCCGCCATCAGCTTCAGAACGTGAACCAGCCAGTCCGCGCCGAGAAACGGCAGGCTGGCGACAATATTGGGATCCTGAAAGCTGACGCCGAAGGCCAGCAAAATACCGGCGGCAGGCAGCATGGCAATGGGGATCATGAGCGATCGCCCGATGCTTTGTAACATTTGCAGAAGGTTGAATCTTTTCATCTCGATCTCCTGAGCGCGTCTTTATGACAGGGATTCGCACAACAGCATGTTCTGCTCCGAACACCTTCAGTATCCGAACCCGGGATGCTTAAAAAACAGCAACCAAAGACGAAAGTTATTTCCGGTTTTCGCTTAAAACCGGAAAATTTATGAGGGCAATCACGCCGGAAACCGTCAGAAAGGGATAAAAGAGGAAATCGCGTTCGGCGGGAGGCCATCACATGAGTATCTTCGAGGCGCATTTTCGCAGGCTGCACGCCCGCTACGGCGTAGATCAGACGCACGAATTACAGATGCAGGAGATCGCCGCCATCTTCGGATGTTCGGTACGTAACTGCCGGATTGCGCTGAAAAAGATGCACCAGGAAAAATGGCTCGACTGGCAGCCCCAGCGCGGACGCGGCAAGCGCTCACGGCTCCACCTGTTAACCTCGCCGGAAAAGCTGTTCAGCCAGAACGTCAATAAGCTGCTGGAGAAGCAGGATTACGGCAACGTGCTGCGGTTTATCGGCAACGACAAGTATCTGCTGGATCGCCTGAGCCTGTGGCGCTTTGGTGTGCAGGATAAAAGCAGCGAAACGCGGGTACGCATCCCCTACTATCGCAATCTGGATCCGCTTAACCCGCTCGTCCCCCTGCGGCGGACCGAACGCCACCTCCTGCGCCAGTGCCTGAGCGGGCTGACGCGCTATGACGCCGTTCAGGGCAGGATCGTCCCTGATATTGCCCACTACTGGACCCACAACGACGACTTTACCCGCTGGGAGTTCTGGCTGAAATCCACCGCCCGCTTTGCCGATGGCAGCGAACTGGATGCCAGTGCCGTTCAGCGCTGCCTGCTCGCCGCCAGCCATAGCCCGCAGTTCGCGCCGCTTTTCAGCCCAATCAAAACCATCACCGCTGACGCCCCCTGGCATCTGGTGATTGAAACGCACCATCCTGTCAGGCGTCTCGACTGCCTGCTCGCCACCCAGCCGACGATGCTGTTTGATTATCATCATGGACGCATCCGCTGTACCGGCGCTTTCTACCTGCATCAGCACAGCGACAACTTTATGGTTTTGCGGCGCAATCAGCACTGGCACCAGGCACGACCCGGACTGGATGAGATCACCATTTTTACCTGGGCGCCGGAACATATCAGCATGAGCTTTATTCCCCTGCTGCGGGGCGAGGAGGCGCAGGATGACCGACCGCTCAGCGAGCGCAGTCTGGAGCAGGGGTGCTGCTTTGTGCTGCCCGACAGTGACGGGGTCTTTGCAGATGAGACCGGAAGGCGGTTTATCAATTACCTGCTGCAACCTGTCGAACTCCTCAGCCAGACGCAGCTTCCCGATGAATACGCACGCATCCTCTCCGTGGCTCAGGGCATGCTGCCGCAGTGGAATCACCGCCCGGTGGATTTTGGCGGGGTCACCGCGCCGTTTAACCTGCGTCAGCCGGTTATCATCAGCACCTTTCAGCAACCGGAACTGGTGGAGCTTGCTGGAGCGATTCGCCGCCTGCTTGAGCGCTGGCATATTCGCGCCGAAATACGGATCGACGCATTTGACCACTTTAACAGCCAGCCGTGCCCCCCTGCGGACATCTGGCTCAGCAACTTTATGCTCGATACCCTTTCGGTTCCGGCGTTTCTGGAATGGCTGGCTTCCACCGCGCTGTTTACGCGCTTGCCTGAAGCCCAGCGACGAAACCTGAACGCCCTGCTGCCGACCATTCTGAACAGCGACGATGAACAGGCATTCGCCAGCATTGCCGACTTTTTCCATGAGATTACCCACCAGCGATATGTCATTCCTTTGCTGCATCACTGGATGGAATTTGCGACCGAGAAGTCATTTACCTGGCGGGATTTAAATACGCTGGGATGGCCGGATTTTAGCCAACTTTGGCTCGAATAATGCTACGCCCGCAAAAGCTCGCTAAAGGGCCTTTAAAGGCCTTTAAGGGTAAGGGAGAGAATTGTGAGATTTGGGGTGGAGGAACATTTGGTCATCTGTATGGGCAATTCCATCAAATCCATCAGCAGCACCCTTTACGGTCTACCGATACCTACATTCAGAACGTCCGGTAGACGAAGCTAAAATGCCCATGCTCAATGCCTGTACCTTCAGCAGCTACATAGCTTTGGACATGGCGATTTATTAAAAGGCTCATAAAGGTTCAACTCATTACATAATAACTATTATTGTTTCTTATCAATAAATTATGGAAAAACATACCTTGACCGAGGCATCCATAGTGCTATGTTTACGGTAAGCGACACAGCGCTTGGGCTGCACTCCTGATGGACCATGACATTCCAGGATGATGCCTGTCTGCTATGTCAGGTTGGTCAAACTCTTCGCCCCGCAAGCGAGACAATCAGCACGGAAGATTAATAGTATTGGCAATCTGTATGAAGTGGTTTACTGAATTTGGCCACCTGAACAGAGGTGATATGCTCACCTCAGAACAACACAGGTGTCATAATGAAAAAAAGAAATTTCAGCGCAGAGTTTAAACGCGAATCCGCTCAACTGGTCGTTGACCAGAACTACACCGTGGCAGATGCAGCCAGCGCTATGGATGTCGGCCTTTCCACAATGACGCGATGGGTGAAACAATTACGTGATGAACGGCAGGGCAAAACACCAAAAGCCTCCCCCATTACCCCGGAACAAATTGAAATCCGTGAGCTCAGGAAAAAGCTACAACGTATTGAAATGGAAAATGAAATATTAAAAAAGGCTACCGCGCTCTTGATGTCAGACTCCCTGAACAGTTCTCGATAATCGGGAAACTCAGGGCGCGTTATCCTGTGGCCACTCTCTGCCATGTGTTCGGGGTTCATCGCAGCAGCTACAAATACTGGAAAAACCGTCCTGAAAAGCCAGACGGCAGACGGGCTGTATTACGCAGTCAGGTACTTGAACTGCATGGCATCAGCCACGGCTCTGCCGGAGCAAGAAGCATCGCCACAATGGCAACCCAGAGAGGTTACCAAATGGGGCGCTGGCTTGCTGGCAGACTCATGAAAGAGCTGGGGCTGGTCAGTTGCCAGCAGCCGACTCACCGGTATAAGCGTGGCGGTCATGAGCACGTTGCTATCCCGAATCATCTTGAGCGACAGTTCGCCGTAACGGAACCAAATCAGGTGTGGTGCGGTGATGTGACCTATATCTGGACGGGTAAGCGCTGGGCGTACCTCGCCGTTGTTCTCGACCTGTTCGCAAGAAAGCCAGTGGGCTGGGCCATGTCGTTCTCGCCGGACAGCAGGCTCACCATGAAAGCACTGGAAATGGCATGGGAAACCCGTGGTAAGCCCGTCGGGGTGATGTTCCACAGCGATCAAGGCAGCCATTATACGAGCAGGCAGTTCCGGCAGTTACTGTGGCGATACCGGATCAGGCAGAGTATGAGTCGGCGTGGAAACTGCTGGGATAACAGCCCAATGGAGCGCTTCTTCAGGAGTCTGAAGAACGAATGGGTGCCGGCGACGGGCTATGTAAGCTTCAGCGATGCAGCTCACGCAATAACGGACTATATCGTTGGATATTACAGCGCACTAAGACCGCACGAATATAATGGTGGGTTAACGCCAAACGAATCAGAAAACCGATACTGGAAAAACTCTAACGCGGTGGCCAGTTTTTGTTGACCACTTCATGTTGCTTCAACAAGCTTCGCGGTTGCCTCATCCATGCCATGGCGTAGTATGTCGATTCCCAGATTTCCTGTTTTTAACAGATGATTAATTCGTTCTGATTTCGGAGAGCCATCATTACACTTTATATGATCAAGACAGCGTTCTGACTTGCCTTTGCCTATATAAAACGGTTTTTTTGATACATCTTCAGTGTCATAAAATGCATAAACATAGAACTTAGCCATCCCTAACGCTTTCGAGTATTTTGAAAAATCTTTCACAACCTTGCTTCCTTAGGACAAAAGTACTTAATTTCCCTATCGGCACTATAGTTCAGAACTTAAGAGCAAAACAAATAGCATATAGATTGACTGATCTGCCCCCATTGATAAATAAGGGCCAAAGTTAGCAACGTTCGCGTGTGGCATTCAGCGGACGGTTAGCAAGATCATGAAGAGCGTTATAAGCAAGAAGCGAAAATAGTTTTCATCTCTACTGTTTATAGTGACGCTGACTGGATGCAGGGTGTCGCAGGAGGGATGCTTCTAGGCGTATTGGACGTCGCACCAGCTCCCCTCCGCAGTTCGGACACCGGCCATTGAGTCGTTGAGTCACGCAATCGACGCAGAATGTGCATTCAAATGAACAGATGAATGCCTCTTTTGATTCAGGTGGCAGATCTTTATCACAGCATTCGCAGTTAGGACGGAGTTCAAGCATGGTGCTCTCTTACTGTTAGAGGGACATCATTGGATATACCAAAGGCCAACTACCTGTATCGCCTTCGGTTGTTAGGGTGTATTAGATGAGCATGGTCTACAGTCTGGAAAATTCAAGAGAGTGAATTATCCGACAGAAACGCTCACTTCCGGAAACGAACGACAAGCCTATAGCGTCCGCCAGAGCTTAAACCAGTACGGAAAATCCCGCTCCCAACAATCAACTTAAAAATCAAACTGATAAAAAAATCTCTTGCATATCAACTTCATCGCCACTCTTTTTGCGCCTTCCCTTCCCCGTAAAAAACCAAAATTTCCAACAAACTCAACCGCTTCCCCACAAATTACAAGGACGCCAGCAAAATTCTCCATCGGTGATTACCAGAGTCATCCGATGAAGTCCTGAAAGCCTGCACGGTACAAGCCCTGCGGGATTTTTTGTGTCTGTCGTTGTCCGAGAAATCCAGCGATTATCGCTATACGTTCAGGTATTCCAGTTCATGCCGGATCAGCCACAGCCCCCAGACCAACACCAACGTTCTGCGTGCTAAAGCGCCCGAGAAAGATCTAACGTTGCGTAATGACCCCTGCCATCGTTGAATTCCCTAAACTGCAAATCAAAGCCCAAACCCCCTTCCCTTCAAACAACATAACCAACTGATATCAAACAACTATCACCTCAACTATTTCCGTTTCCTTTTGTTTTATCGAACGATCTGTGAACGACACCAAAACATTAACAATAAGGAAACAATAATATAACTATAGAGGTGACCATATGCTCAATAAAGAACGGCATTATGCAATTTTGACCTGGCTTAACAGGTACGAACGGGCGACGGTGAATCAGCTTGCGAAAGTATTTAACGTCACCAGGGAAACGATTCGCAGTGACCTGAACTTATTAGCGCAGGAAGGCGGCATTGAGCGATGCCACGGTGGAGCAATCATCAAACGCCGTATTTTTCATACCCAATCCGTCAATAATTTAGATAGCAATATCATTCATTTTTTTGACTCGGCGCAGTCAAAAAAAACAATCAAATCCCGACATAAAGGGCGAAAGATGAAAGGTAAAGTCTGTATTCTGGGTTCATTCAACGTTGATATTATTGCTAATGTCGATCGCTTCCCACAAAGCGGAGAATCTATTTTCTCTGAAAATACAATTATTGGCCCCGGCGGCAAAGGCGCAAATCAGGCGCTGGCCGTCAGCAAATGCAATGTTAAAACCCATTTTGTTGGTAAGGTGGGTAACGATCAGTTTAGTCAGATGGCGTTTGAACATCTTTCATCTTCGGCTATCGACAGCTTCACGCTTTATCAGGATAAAGATCAGAAAACCGGTACCGCGCTTATTTATGTCTGTCAAAGTGATGGTGAAAATATGATTGCCATCAGCCCTGGGGCTAATCGGTCCATTACTGCCGATGAGGTGGAAGCCATTACCCCGGAAGTGAAAAACTCGGATATTTTTTTAACCCAGCTGGAAAATAATCTACCCGCAACCTTTCGGGCCATTGAAATTGCCCGCCGTAACGGGATCAAGGTGGTGTTAAACCCGGCCCCCTGGTCTTCTGATGTGGTTAGCTGCCTGAAAAACGTGGACTTTCTGACCCCAAACGAGACTGAGGCCTCACTGCTTTCTGGCATTCATATCATGGACCTTGCCAGCGCAAAGGACGCTGCCAGAGCCATCAAAGCGATGGGAGTAGGCCACGTCATCATCACCATGGGAGCGAAAGGCGCGCTTATTTATGACGGTGAGCAATTCATTCATATCCCGGCGCTGAAAGCCGTATGTGTGGATACCACCGGTGCTGGCGATGCCTTCAACGGCGCATTCGCTGCCGCAATGGCGAAAGGGGAATCTATTATTCAGGCAGCAAAATTCGCCTGTGCTTTCGCCTCTCTGGCCGTAGAAAAAGAGGGTGCATCAAATATGCCCGAATATAAAGATGTTCTGACCCGTCTCGCGCAATATAACGATAAAAATATTCTGACCGAGAAACTTTAACGCACACATATCTCTGCAAACACAGATTATATTCACGACAACCATTTCAGTAATGGGAGTATGTCCGATGAAAGCCCTTACAGAGTCAAAACCCGGCGGCGTGATACCGCAGGCAAATAACCTGCCTCACCCGCAGACACTATCCCGCATGGCGCGCTGCCGCCAAAAGTTACGCCGGTGGTGGCCGTTCTATATGATGGCCCTGCCTGGGGTTATCTATTTTTTTATCTGGCACTATTTACCGATTTGGGAAACCAAAATTGCGTTTGAGCAGTACCGTATTATCCCGCCCAATATCTGGGTCGGAATGCAGTATTTTGCCACGCTGATGTCGTCCCCCGTTTTCTGGCAGGTGATACAAAACACCGTCATTATCGGCGCAATGAAACTGATTTTTATTTTCCCGGTCCCCATTATCGTGGCGCTCTTGCTTAATGAAGTGCGCTCATCCGGCTACCGTAAATTTGTCCAGTCGGTGATTTACCTGCCGCACTATCTCTCCTGGGTGGTGATCGCCAGCATCGCGATCGCCACGCTCTCCCCGGTTGATGGCGCGGTTAACGACATCATTAAATCGATGGGCTACGATCCCATCCCCTTTATGACCGACAGCGGCTCTATCCGCTGGGTGCTGGTGTTCACTGAAATGTGGCGCAGCGCGGGCTGGGATTCATTACTTTATATCGCGGCGATCCTCGCTATCGACCCACAGCTGTATGAAGCGGCAGAAATGGACGGTGCCGGGCGCTGGCGCAAAATCTGGCACATCACCCTGCCCGCTATTACCCCCACCATCGCCACGCTGTTCATCCTCAACGTCGGGCTGTTCCTGAGCCAGGGCTTTGATCAGGTCTTCAACATGACCAACGACGTGGTGAACGGTCAGATAGACATCATCGACACCTACGTCTACCGCATGGGCCTGCGCACCGGGGAGTTCTCGCTGGCGACCGCCGCTGGGTTATTCAAAGGCGTGATCGGCATGATCCTTATTGTGCTGGCACATAACGTTTCAAAACGCCTGACGGGTAAAGGAGTCTGGTAATGCGCATCTCATCACGAAGCACCCCTTTTGAGCGCATCGAATACGTGCTCATTCTCTCGGTCCTGATGCTGCTGGTTGTTGTGACGCTACAACCGATCCTCAACCTGGTGGCGATATCTTTCTCCAGCCCGGCAAACGTGCCCGACATGAGCGGCCTGGACATTATTCCACAGGGCTTTTCGCTGGACGTCTGGAAGCTGCTGCTGACCAACGAAGCGGTGCTGCGCGGGTTTGGCAATGCGATGCTGATTACCGTGGTGGGCACCGTCATCAACGTGGTTTTCACCGTGCTGCTGGCCTGGGCGCTGGCGCAAAAACGCCTGCCGGGACGCCGCTGGCTGTTTATGTTTGTCCTGTTCACCATCGTCTTTGAGCCAGGCATCATCCCCGATTTTCTGGTGATGAAAAAGCTGGGGCTGCTGAACAGCTACTGGTCCGTCATCCTGTATCGCGCCGTTTTCGCCTGGTACCTGATTATTCTGGTTCGCCTGTTCGAAGAGATCCCGGAGGAGCTGCTGGAAGCCGCCGAACTCGATGGCGCAAACCCGTTCCAGACGCTGTGGTACGTCATTATGCCGGTCGCCAAATCGTCCATTGCCATGATTACCCTGTTTTACATGGTGCTGCACTGGAACGAGTTTTTCCGCGCCATGGTGTACCTGAACGACCCGGACAAATGGCCGTTGCAGGTGGTGCTGCGTCAGTTTGTCGTCGAGGGCGATAAGCTGGCGATGGTCGGCGTCGAAAGCATGTCGAACTACACCGATGCCAGCCAGATCAGCATCAAGGCGCTGAAAGCCGGGATGATTACCTTAACCATCGCCCCGCTGATTGCCATCTACCCGATTATTTTGCGCTTCTTCACCAAAGGGACCATGTCCGGCGCGGTGAAGGGCTAACAGGAGCGATGACGATGAAATTATTCACAGCAATCGCCTGCGGCCTGCTGTTATGTCAGACCGCGCTGGCCGAGCCGGTCACTATCCGCATTGTGGAAAAAGATCTGCTGACCACCAACCGCGAAGATGTCGCGCATATCCGGCGGATAGAACAGGCGCTGGCGCGTCAGGGGCACGATATCCACATTGAGATCGTCAACCTGTCGTCTTCCGGCTACTCCGACGTGCTGAACGTGATGCTGCTCTCCGGCACCATCCCTGACCTGATCTACTTCAACGGCAGCGACCAGAAGATGGTTGAACAGGGCATTCTTGAAGACTGGCGTCCGTGGATTGCGCAAACCCGCTATCTGAAAGAGGCGCTGTAGCCGCACAACCGGCTTCGCCTGCAAAACCATCCGACCCTGCTGTATGTCTTTCCCCTGCGCGCGCGCCAGCCGGTGATCCGCGAGGACTGGTTACAGAAGAGCGGATTCAGCGCATCTCCCAAAACGCTGGCGGAGTACGTTACGCTGTTCAATGCGATCCACGCCGGTGACTACAACGGCGACGGTAAAACGGATAGCTGGGGGATCACCTCCGAGAAAGACCTGCGCGATCTCGACGGTTTTATGAACCCGGCGTTTGGCATTCACGCCACCTGGCTCAAGGATGACCAGGGCAAGCTGATCAACGCCCAGATAAGCCCCCAGGAGCGGAGCAAGCTGGAGTTCTACCATTCGCTGTATCAGAAAGGCTTGCTCTCCTCCCAGTACATCACCACCAACTGGGAGCTAAAAGAGGACGAGTTTTATACCGGCAAGGTTGGCGTGGTCTCCGTCTCTTCCCCGGGCAACGTCGGCGTGTATCAGGAAAAGATGCGCCAGATCCATCCTGACGCCACCCTCACCCTGCTCGACCCACCCGAAGGTCCGGCAGGTAAAGGGCTGGCGGCGACAGATGTTTCCATGGAAACCCGCGGCTTTGCGATGTCCTCACTCTCGAAACATAAAAAAGAGGTGATGATCCTGCTCGACTTTCTGGCAAGCCCGGAAGGGCAAATGATGGAGCAGATGGGCTTCGAAAACACGCACTACGTTCGTCAAGGCGACACGATAAGCGTGACGCCGAAAATTAACGCCTGGTATCCCCGGTTTATCCAGGCCGCCAACTGGAAGCCGCCGGTGGAGTGGCGTACGCCCGCGATGCTGCGCTATATCGACAATTCACAACGTTATTTTAGGGCGGATAACGCCTTTATCTTCCCGGCGTCGTTTGCCGCCGCCATCGACTCAACCAGCAGTATTTACAATCAGTGGGCGTACCAGTTTGTCTCTGGCAAAGCGTCATTTGACAAGTGGGATCAGTACGTCAGCGCCTGGAAAGCCGCAGGTGGAAACGCCATGACCGAATATGCAGAGGAAAAACTAAAATGACCGTAACTCAAACCGCTGATTTATCGTTCACGTCCCGCATTCTGGGCATGCTGTATGGCGTGGCGTTCGGCGATGCCCTGGGCGGACCGGTTGAGAAACTCTCCGCCCGGCAAATCGCCGAGAAATATGGCCGCGTTACCTCCATCCACCAGCGCTGGCACCGGATGGACGAACCGTCCGCACGGCGCAATAACCGCGTGCGCGGCAACGGTATCATCACCGACGATACGCTGATGACGCTCTGCCTGATGGAGGTTTACAGCGAGCTGGGCCGCCACGTCGATGCGTGGGATATGGGGGAGTCTTTTGTACGGAAGATTGCCTGGGAGCCGCGCTGGGTGCCGGAACTGGACCGGGAAGCGCTGGTTATTGAGCGCCTGTTTTATCCGGAAAAATGGATCTTCCATCGTCTGCAACTGGCCGCCTGCGATCCGCGCCAGGGCGGCGTGGGCAATATGGTGAACTGCGGCGCAGCCATGTATGCCGCCCCCATCGGCGCCATCAATGCCTGCAATCCTGAAGCGGCTTACCAGGAAGCCATCAACTTCACCCAGGGGCATCAGCAGAGTTATGGCCTGGAGGCCGCGGGGGTCTTCGCCGCCTGCGTTGCGGCGGCATTTATTCCGGGCATCACCGTTGAGACTATCACCGACATCGCGTTGAAACTGGCGAAAGACGGCACCCGCCAGGCCATCGCCGCAACGCTTGACGTCGCGCGTCGCTATCGTGGAGCCGCATGGGATTATCAACAGGTCGTTGACGCCCTGCATGAAGCGCTTTTGCCCTTCTCACCGATGGGTGATGACCTGATGCACGGCCCGGAAAAAGCGGGCGTCCCGACCATGGCCTACCAGCCCTCGCGCCTGATGTCGATTGAGGAGCTGCCGATGGCGCTGGCCTTCTGCCTGCTGCGCGAAGGGGAGTTTCGCGGCGCGGTGGAAGATTCTATCAACTCTGGCCGTGATACCGATTCTATCGGGGTGATGAGCGGGGCGATTTTAGGCGCGCTGCACGGGGAAGCCATTATCGAACCTGAGGTGCTGGCGGGCATTGATAGCGCCAACCGCCTGGATCTGCGCACGGCCGCGCTGCGCTTCAGCGAATCAGCACACCGCATTATCCAGACGGATCTTGCTGCGGCGGCGCTTTACCGCCAGCACGTCATGCCATTATTGCAGCCAGGCCACACCGCCGGGCGAGGAGAGTAACATGAGCCAAATCGTTTTAAATAATCTCGGCAAATCCTACGGCAACGTCAGCATCATTAAAGGGATCTCGCTGAGCATTCATGAAGGCGAATTTATCGTGCTGGTCGGCCCGTCCGGGTGTGGGAAATCTACCCTGCTGCGCATGATTGCGGGTCTGGAAGACATCACCTCCGGTGAACTGCTGATGCACGGCGAGGTGGTCAACACCCTGCCCGCCAAAAAACGCGATATCGCCATGGTGTTCCAGAGCTATGCGCTCTACCCGCACATGAAGGTGCGGGACAATATGAGCTTTGCCCTGAAGCTTGCCAGCGTGTCAAAAGCGGAACGGATGGCCCGGGTGGAAGAGGCGGCGGAAATCCTCGGCCTGACGCATTTGCTCGATCGCCTCCCGCGGGATCTCTCCGGCGGCCAGCGTCAGCGCGTGGCGATGGGGCGCGCGCTGGTGCGTGACCCGAAGGCCTTTTTGTTTGATGAACCGCTCTCCAACCTGGACGCCAAACTGCGCCATAAAATGCGCGGTGAAATCCGTAAGATCCACCAGCGGATGGGGCGCACGACCATCTACGTGACGCACGATCAGACGGAAGCGATGACCATGGCGGACAGGATTGTGGTGCTGAATGCCGGGCATATTGAGCAGGTCGGCACCCCGGAAGAGCTGTACCGTGACCCGGATAACCTCTTTGTCGCGGGCTTTATCGGCACGCCGGAAATTAACACCCTCAAGGGCGTGATTCAGCACGGCGAGATTGTGCTCAACAACGGCTACCGTTTCCCCTGCCCCCTTAGCGCACACATTGAAGGGATGGAGATCATCTGTGCCACCCGACCGCACTATATCCGGATCGGCGATTCAGGGATGCCAGCGGAAATCGTGCTGATTGAGATGACCGGGGAAGGACAGGAGATCCGGGTGCGTATTCACGATCAGGAGCTGATCGTGGTGTCTCATGAAAAGCTGGATATCAACGTGGGGCAGCAGGTTTTCCTTACCGTAGATACAGCAAAAATATTCTTGTTTGATGCCAGAACCGGTAAGCGCCTGCGGTCATAGAATGCGTTCCCAATCCCTCCTGCCATCGCAGGGGGGTTTTAGCGTTACCATCCTGTGAAGTCATCAGAACCCGCACGGCGCAAGCCCTGCGGGCTTTTTATATCTTACACTCCCCGCCCAACGCCCTCTCACACGCCAGCGCCAGCGTCATCAGCACCGTTTCATCCTCCTGCACCGATAACATTTCCATCCCCACCGGCAGCCCGATACGGCTTACGCCACAGGGCAACGTAATGGCAGGCAGGCCGCTGATGGCGGCAAGCTCCGGCGCGCAACCGGGCGGCATTTTCGCCAGGCTATCCGGTAATCGTTGTACGGTGGGATACAGAAATCCGTCGATGCGCTGCGCCTCCGCCACCCGGCGCAGGTTCTGCCGCAGCAGACGCTGAAAACGTCGCCCCGCCAGCCAGAGCGGGGTTTTCAGCGTGTCACACGTCAGCATCTGGCGTAGAAACGGCGCAAACTCCGGCAGGAAAGCGCCGGAAGCCACAATGTCCGTTAATCCTGACGGGGCACCAGGCTGTTTGCTAAGCCAGCCGTCAATCGCCACGCGAAATTCATACAGACTGAGGCAGGTGGCCTGCCTCACCTCTTCCAGAAAGGGGAGTGAAACCGCCACCAGCGTCGCCCCGGCACGGCGCAACGTGTCCAGCGCCGACTGCCAGACCTCCAGCTGTACCTCATCCTCACCCTGTAACGCGGTCACCACGCCAAAGCGAACGCCTTTCAGCGAACGCGCAGGAAGTGCAACCGGCGGCAAACCGTGGATAACGGCATGCAGAAGGGCGGCATCTTCAACGCTATGCACCATGGGTCCGACGGTGTCTTTGCTGGGTGACAGCGGCGCAACGCCGTCTAACTGTGCCCGGCGAAACGTGGGCCGGAGTCCTACCAGCCCGGTATAACTACAGGGAATGCGCACAGAGCCACCGGTATCGGTTCCCAGCGCGCCATCCGCCATTCCGGCTGCAACCGCAGCGGCGCATCCTCCGCTGGAGCCTCCGGCAGTCACCGACGGGCAAAGGGGATTCGCCACATCGCCCCCCAGCGAGCTTCGCGAGCGCACGTCGAAGGCAAACTCGGACATATTCGCTCTGGCGAGGATAATCGCCCCGGCCCCGCGCAGCCGCTGTACAACGCGGGCGTCTGAAGTTGCTGCGAGTGAGGCCAGCGCACGGCAGCCAAGGGTGACGGGCATCGGCGCGCAGGCGATATTATCTTTTACGATCACCGGTACGCCGTGCAAAGGGCCGATCTGTACCCCTTGCCGGGCCAGCTGTTGATACTGTTTCGCCAGAGAGAGGGCATCCGGGTTAACCCCGAGGATCGCGTTCAGCGCGCGATGTTGCTGTATGGCGTCGAGTCGTCGGGCGATCTCTTCCGGGCAGTCCTCGGACGGTATCAGGCGCATCATCGTCTCTGGTTTCCTGTGCAGAAAGCCGGGCAGGAGGCTGCCCGGGCAGGATTTAGTCACGCAGGCCGGTAGTAATGGCGTCGATGTCCTGCGGACGCAGGCGAATTTCCGCCGCCTGTCGGTGCCCCTGCATCCCCTCGGTACGGCTCTGGCGGATCGCCGGTTCTGCGATTGCCGGGATACCCTGCTCATCAATCCACTGATGGGTACAGATTTTAACGTACGCCCCTACCCACAGACCGCCGGTATAGCGTGCCGCCGCCATGGTCGGTAACGTGTGGTTAGTACCACAGCATTTATCGGAGAACACCACGCTGGCGTTCTGACCAATAAACAGCGAACCGTAATTGCGGATCTTCGCCGCCGTCGCGTGCGGATCGCGGGTATGCACCTGCAAATGCTCCGTCGCCATATGGTCAGCAAACGCAATCAGCTGCGCTTCATCTTCGCAGAGCACAATCTCACCCTGCCGACGCCACGCCTCCCCCGCCGTTGCCGCCGTTGGCAGGCTGGCGAGCTGACGCTCCACTTCCGCCAGAGTACGCTCCGCGATATCCCGGCTGGTCGTCGCCAGCCCGACGCGGGTGTGAATATCGTGCTCTGCCTGGGCCAGCATATCGGCGGCCAGAATGCGCGGGTCGGCGCTGTCGTCCGCGATGGTGAATATTTCGCTTGGCCCGGCGAGCGCGTCAATGCCGACTTTACCGAACACCTGGCGCTTCGCTTCGTTAACAAAGGCGTTGCCTGGCCCAACAATTTTATCTACCGACGGAATGCTCTCCGTGCCCCAGGCCATGGCCGCAATAGCCTGTGCGCCGCCAACTTTGAATATGCGGTGCGCACCCGCCAGATGGCATACCGCGATCATCGCCGGATGCGCGCCCGGCGGCAGGCAGGCGATAATCTGTTCGCAGCCCGCCACCGTCGCAGGGACAATCGACATCACGGGGGCGGAAAGAATCGGATACCGTCCGCCCGGCACGTAGCAGCCCACCGTCTGCACCGGGATGATCCGGTGGCCGAGATGTACGCCCGGCAGCGTCTCTGTCTCCAGCGGCTGCATGGTCGCCAGCTGCGCCTGCGCGAAACGGCGCACCTGATTAATCGCAAACTCACTGTCGCGACGCGTCTGAGCATCCATCCCCTCCAGCGCGTCGGCAATCTCCTGCTCGCTCACCTCAAACTGCGCGGGCACGACCTTATCAAACTGCTGCGAAAAGGCTCTTAGCGCGGCGTCACCTTCGCTTTTCACGCGTTCGATGATGGCGCGGACCGTCTCCGTTAACGAACGATCGGCCTGAACATCCTGCCCCTGCGGATGCTTGATCCAGCTCACCTGATTCAACATTTACGCGTCCTCCATCTGGCCGAGTTTGATTTGCGCCAGCAGCGCCAGGTGGTCATAAACGACCCATTCATCAACAATTTTTCCGTTGACGATGTGGTAGTGCGACATGCCCATCACGAAGAGTCGTTCCCCGGTCGGTTTGCCCAGCTCGCCATACCCCAGGTGATGCCCTTCAATGATCCAGCGAACCGCGACTTTTACGCCGCCTTCATCGCACGGGTTGGAGCAGATATGCTGCGGCAGCCACGCGCCGTCAGGGATCATGCCTACCAGCGCCAGCGTCTGATGGGTTACCGCCGCGGTGCCGTACAGCTCTTTCATCAGCGGTCCGTGCCACTGCACGTTCGGCGCGTAAACCTCTTTGATTTTGCCGAACATCCGGCGGTTGTAGATCTCATGCAGCCAGCGCAGGCACTGCTCCTCCGTATCGGTGTGCGCAATAGACACATCGCATTCCATCTCCGGCGGATATTGCCCCAGCATGCGGCCATTTTCACCAATGTCCATCACGCGGAAGCCTTTATCAAACTGCTCTTTTGCCATGTTAAACGCGATCTGATCGGTATTCAGGCCGAGCTGTTTCATCAACGACATGTTGTCGCTGACCACCCACTCCCGGTAAATTTTATTCTCGTGGATCATGCAATCCGCCACGGTACGGGTTACAAAGGTGCGGTTTGTCGGCTTACCTAAATGACTGTGCTGGGTATGCCGCCCGCTTCCCGTCACCAGGTGAGAGGTATAAAAACCGTCAACGTCATTCCCGTTCCAGATAACCTGGGTGGCCATTCCGCGTCGTTCCGGGAAGGCAATTAAGCGTTGCAGCGTGTCCTGCACCACCTGCTCGCGGTTATATAATGTGCCCAGCGCGTTATAAAGCACACAATTATGGGTATAGTGGGAATAAATTAAGCCAACGTCGCGCTCGTCCCATATTTTATGGGTGCAGCGAACAATGTAATCGACAATATCGGTATAGCAGTCATCAAAGCCGCGTAAGGATTGCACGCGCGGTCTTTTTTCCGGTACCAGATCGACAAAATCACGACGCTCCACCTGTAATACAGGCTCCTCTTTCAGCGCTTTCACGCTGCTTCTTTCGGGTACGGCTGGTGCTTTATTTGTTGCTTCAGTTGAAGACATATAAACTCCTGCTCTGTTTTCAGACAATAAAAACCCGCACCCGCAAGTGAGGGTGAATTAAGCACGATTATTTTTGGCAGCCAGAATAAGAGGGCTGCCGCCTCTGTTAATTCACTATTTGCGACCAGATCGCTAATTCATCGATCCCCAGATATTCACGGAAAATTAAACCGTCACGTAATTCAAGCTGGCTAATACCGGTAATGGATATCGGTTTACGGGTCGGCGCACCAAATTTGCCGTAACCGTCATGCCAGGTTAATAACGACCAGCGCAATGAAAGTCGAATCGGCTCATGAGGATCTTTACGCACAATCAGGTGATGGAGCTGCGTTTCGCTGTCGGCAAACGAGGCGCGGTAGCCGGAAAGCTGTGCGCCAATGTCCTGTTCGCCGGTACAGATGCAGTGTCCCGGCGCGTACAGCGTCGCCGCCGGATGATAAAGACCAGGCACCACGCCGCTGTTGCCGCCCGCCCACATCGTTAAGTAGCGCTCAACGACCCCGGCCAGCGCCCCTTCCACGTCGTCGCCCTCCGGCCCGCCCGCCCAGCGGGCGTCCAGCGTCTCGGCTGAAACCATCTCCACCCCGAGCTGCTGGCGCATGGTCGCCAGGTTAACGGCAAATTCACGAACATCCAGCCCCAGCTGCGCCACAATCGCCGCGCGATCCTGAAGCAGCCACTCCTGACGCACGGCACCGTCAACACAGATGCGATCGGCCCAGGTGCGGACCCAGACATTTTTCCCGGTGGGTGGACCAAAAAAGCCCTCTCCCTGGTGCTGAATTCGCGCAACCGTGCGCTGCGCCGCGTAATATTCATCACCCGGATTCTGGCTGCACAGAATATCCTCCGTCAGCACCGCACGCTGGGGAAAACTGTGCATCGCCTCAAGCGTCAGGCGCATAAACTGAGAAAGTTCATGCAGCTGTTTTTCCGGGGTGGTGAAAACCACCGGCATAGCGTAAAAATCCGCCAGCTGGCCGATATCTTTCTGCTCCCACACCACGTGCGTCAGCGTCAAAATGAACTGCTGGATGGAGTCGAATTGTGGGCTGAAGCCCCGCAATCTTGTCATTTGCGCTCCCTGGACTGAAATAGCGTTAAACCATTGGTTTCGATAACGCCGCTGCGTGGGCGACGCGCCGAGTGGCGTATCACCAGCGTACCGGGCACCGTAATCTGTTCAGGCTCGATGGTTCCGCTGTCAATTTGCTTCATTAACAGCTCCACCGTGGCATCCACCATCGCGCCAACCGGCTGCGATGCCGAGGTGAGCGCGTAGGAGGGCCAGCCGGAAGGGCCGATGTCGTCATACCCGACCACGGAGACCTCCTCCGGAACGCGCAAACCAAATTCATAGCGCGCCACATCCATCACCGTGACGGCCATATGGTCGTTGGCGACAAAGACCGCATCCGGCGCGGGCGACGCTGAAAACAGGGCATAAGCCGCGCGGGTAGTTTGCTGAACGTCGTAGTTGCCGTGCACTACCCGCACGTCGGTAATGCCGTGCTCTTCCAGCGTGGAAATGAACCCGCGCTGGCGGGCGATATTGACCGGCGAGTCGGCCACGCCGCCCACATAAGCGAAACGCTGATGCTCCCCCGCCAGCAGAAACTCGGCAATCTGCCGCGCCGCCGCTTCGTTATTACTGTTTACGCTGGAGGCCATGCCGCTCTCTTCGCTGCGGTTAAACAGCACCACCGGTATCCCGGCGGCGAGGCACTCTTCAGATAACTCCAGCGACAGCGTCACCGAGGCCAGCACAATGCCATCCACCCGGTACTGCATAATCTGGTCAAAAATACGGTCAACGTTACCTTCACGGTCGCCAACGAACAGCAGCAGGTGATAGTTCAGCGTGTCCAGTTTTTGTGCCAGCGCCTCCAGCACCTGCGAATAAAAGGGATTATCAAAATAAGAGATCACCACGCCGATAATGCGCGAGCGGGCCGTATTGAGCGAACGGGCAATCGCGTTCGGACGATAGCCCAGCTCCCGCGCCGCCTTCAGCACTTTTTCACGCGTCGCCGGTGAGATACTGGCGCCCGGCGTGAAGGTTCGCGACACGGCGGATTGCGATACGCCCGCCAGCTGTGCGACCTGCTGGGATGTGACTGCTGCAAAAGTCTTACGTTTCATTACCCCTGATTCCTTATCAACGCCCCACCCCGTTCCGAGGTGTTTACCTGCCTCAGCGAGTGGGTGTTTTTTATACTTACACCACCTTTGCATGCGTATGCAACACAAAAAATTAATATTCTCACAACAAGATCGAGATCACTTTACAAACATGAAACCTTTTCGTAACTTCAATTCTTGAATACGTATGCAAGAACGTTTTCATACCGTCATGGTACCGGAGAGAACAGGAGTCGCCCAAAGGATTGAACCGGTAAACGTCGTACTTGGCTGGTTATAACCCATTACTTCTCAAGAGGTTCAAAACCATGTTTCGAGCACTGTTACGCCGTCGGGAAGCCCGGCTCTTTTTTATCATCAGCATCCTGTTCTTCATCTGCATCCACAGCATTGATGCCTTCCTGGCCCCCATGATGATCAACCAGGGCATTGAGCCGCAGATCATGGGGATCATCATGGGCGCGTCCGGGCTGGCAACCCTTCTGATACGCTTCCCGCTGGGCATTATTTCCGACGTGGTGAAAAGTCGCAGGATCTTTATCCAGATTGGTCTGCTGCTGCCAATTATCGCCTGGCCGATTGCCTGGCTTGAACCCAACGCCCTTACGCTGTATCTGGCAAAAGCGGCTGACGGCGTCACGGCGGCGACCTGGGTGCTGTATAACATTCTGTTCATGCGTTACTTCGATCGCAGCGAAGCCCCGGCCGCCGTCGCACTGCTGGCGCTGGCTGGCCCCATCGGCGTTTTTCTCGGCAATTGCATTGGCGCGGTGCTGATTCACTATTTCGCCAACAACATCGCCTTTTTTGTCTCGTGCATCTCTGCGCTGGTGGCGTTATTCCTGACGACCCGCATTAAGGACGTGCACGATCCGGTGCAGGCCCCCACGCTGAAAGCTTGCATTACCGGGGCACGCCAGCAGCTGGCCGACCGTTCCGTCTGGCTGATTGGCATTCTGGCAACCGTCGTGATTCTGGTGCCCTTTGCCACCCGCGACACGCTGACGCCGGTCTATGCGGAGCAGCTTGGCGCCCGGGCGGGGATCCTCGCGGTGCTGGGTAACATTCATCTTCTGTTTTACGGGCTGGCCATCGCCCTGTGCAGCTCGGTGTTTTATCAGCGCCTTGGGCTGGTCAAAACCGCCGTACTCGGCATCGCCTTACAGGTGATCTCCACCTTCGGCATCCCCTTCACCAGCAATATGTATGTCATTTATCTGTGGCAGGCGCTGGCAGGCTTTTCGTTCGGTATGGCGTTTGCCGCGTTTATGTCGCTCAGCGTGGTCAATACCACCGCCGACGAGCAATCCACGCGGATGGGATTATTCCAGACCATCTATTCCTGCGGCATGTTTGCCGGGCCGGTGATGATGGGCGTGATGATGCAACATATTAACCTGTCGTCCGGTTATCTCTTAATTGCCGCCCTGTCGGTTGTAGCCGCCATTGCCACGCCGCTGTCCGCGCGCTGGATCTATGCCCGCAAGGCGCAAACCTCTTCCCAATTATTAAAAAACGGTGCGTACGCCGCCGCGCCGGATCAATAACCCGGTCTGAAGTGAATAATCTTTCCCGGCTCGCCGGGAGGGCATCTGACATCTGAAAAAGGTAAGGAGAAGCGTGTGTCGTTTAAATTAAAAACCGGTAAATCTACCGAAGAACGCCAGCAGGCCAACCAGCAAATAAGAGAAACGGTTGAGCACATACTTGCGGATATTGAAAAGCGCGGCAATAAAGCCATCCGGGAATTATCCATTAAATTCGATCGCTATGACCGGCAGGATTATCGCCTTTCGCCCGCAGAGATCGACCGCTGTATTAAACAGTTAAGCCGCCAGGATATTCAGGATATTGAATTCGCCCAGCAGCAGGTGGCGAATTTTGCCCGCGCGCAAAAAGCGTGTCTGCGGGATCTGGAAATTGAAACGCGCCCCGGCGTGATCCTCGGGCATAAAAATATTCCGATTAACGCCGTCGGGTGCTATGTCCCGGGCGGAAAATATCCCCTGCTCGCCTCCGCACATATGTCGATCATTACCGCCAGCGTGGCGGGGTGTTCAAGAATTATCAGCTGTGCCCCGCCGTTTAACGGTCAGCCCGCCCCGGCGATTGTCGCGGCGCAAAAAATGGCTGGCGCAACGGAAATCTATGCCCTCGGCGGCATTCAGGCAATAGGCGCCATGGCGCTGGGCACCGACTCACTGGCCCCGGTGGACATGCTCGTCGGCCCCGGTAACGCGTTTGTCGCAGAGGCTAAACGTCAGCTGTTTGGCCGCGTAGGTATCGACTTGTTTGCCGGACCAACGGAAACGCTGGTGATTGCCGATGACACCGTTGACGCGGAAATATGCGCCACGGATCTGCTGGGCCAGGCCGAACACGGCGTCACTACGCCCGCTATCCTGCTGACGAACTCGCTTTCGCTTGCCAACGAGACGCTTAGCGAAGTGGAGCGACTGCTGGAAAAACTCCCTACCGCCGACATCGCCCGCCAGTCCTGGCGGGACTATGGCGAAATCATCGTCTGCGACAGCTACGAAGAGATGCTGCTGGAGGCGGATCGCATTGCTTCCGAGCACGTTCAGGTGATGACCGACCGGGACGACTGGTTCCTGGCTAACCTGACCAACTACGGCGCGCTGTTCCTTGGCCCGCGTACCAACGTGGCCTATGGCGATAAGGTGATCGGCACCAACCACACGCTGCCCACGCAAAAAGCCGCGCGCTATACCGGCGGGCTGTGGGTTGGCAAATTCATGAAA
The DNA here is from genome assembly GCF_001875655.1 of Enterobacter hormaechei ATCC 49162. Lineage (NCBI taxonomy): Bacteria > Pseudomonadati > Pseudomonadota > Gammaproteobacteria > Enterobacterales > Enterobacteriaceae > Enterobacter > Enterobacter hormaechei. Next base: position 834,437 of record NZ_MKEQ01000002.1, on the reverse strand, counting down.
ACCTGCACCTTCCAGAAAGTCCTTAGCGACGAGGCGACCGCCGAAATCGGCAGCTATTGTTCGCGCCTGTCGCTGCTGGAAGGGTTCGCCGGACACGCCGAGCAGGCCAATATTCGCGTGCGTCGTTATGGCAAGACGGAGGTTCCTTACGCGACACCTGCCCCGGTCAGGGAAAAGGTGTAAGCCATGACGCTTTTGCAAACGCCGTCTTTCACCCTGCACGGCAAACGCGCGCTGGTGACCGGCGGGTCAAAAGGAATTGGCTTTGCTGCCGCCGTCGCCCTCGCACAGGCGGGCGCAGAGGTATGGATTGCCGCCCGGCACCGTGACGCGCTGGACGGCGCGGTGGCGCTGGCTGCGGCGCACCAGCTCTCTCTCCATCCGGTGGTACTGGATATTACCCTCACCGATGATGTGGAGCGTGTGCTGGCCACCTTGCCGGAATTCGACATTCTGGTTAACAGCGCCGGGCTGGCCCGCCACCAGCCTTTCCTTGAGGTCAGTGAGGAAAATTTTGATGCGGTGATGGCGCTCAATCTGCGCGCCACCTTTTTTATCAGCCAGCGCGTGGCGCGCAACATGCGCGCGGGCGGTAAGGAGGGATCGATTATTCACATCTCATCGCAAATGGGACACGTTGGTGGCCCCGAGCGTAGCGTGTACTGTGCCTCCAAATTCGCGCTTGAAGGGTTAACCCGAACGATGGCGCTGGAGCTGGGCGACGCGGGGATCCGCGTCAATACGCTGTGCCCGACCTTCATTGAAACCGACCTGACGCGCGCGTCGCTTGCCGACCCGGCATTTCGCCGCTACGTGCTGGACAACATCAAACTGCGCCGGCCAGGCACGCTGGAGGACATTATGGGGCCGGTGGTGTTCCTCGCCTCGGATGCCGCCGGGCTGATCACCGGCAGCGCCCTGATGGTTGACGGCGGCTGGACGGCAACGTGAGGGGTACGATGGAATATCCGCTTCTGGACAATACCGACCTGCCGCTGGTGCTGCTTGGTGGCACGCTCTGTAACGCCCGGCTCTGGCAGCCCGTCATTGAACGGCTGAACGTCTCGGCGGTGCTGTGCATCACGCTGACGGGGGCAGAGTCCGCGCCGCAGGCGTCGCAGCGGCTGCTGAGCATGCTGCCACCGCGCTTTCTGCTGGCGGGCTTTTCGCTCGGCGCGATTGTCGCGCTGCAAATCGCCGCCGACGCGCCAGAAAGAGTGAACGGGCTGACGCTGATTTCCGTTAATCCGTTGCCCGTTGCGCCAGATACCCTGGCTTCACGCCGGGAAGCGGTACGCACCGCACAGGCGCGGGGCCTGGCCGACTGGCTGGTCTCCTCGCTGTGGCAACGCTATGTCGCCCCGTCACGTCTCTCCGATCGGTTCCTGCAAGAGATTATTTGCCGAATGGCGCAGGCGTGCGGCATCGAGACCTTTGCGGAGCAAACGGAGATGGCCATTCACCGGCAGGATAACCGGGCAGCGTTTAACGCCCTCGCCTGCCCCACATTACTTCTTAACGGCGCGCAGGACGTTATCTGCACGCCCCATCATCACCACGTGCTGGCAGCAGGCAACGCGAACGTGACCTGGCATACGGTGGAGACGGGCGGACATTTTATTCCGCTGGAAACCCCGGATGAGGTCGCGCCGCTGCTGCGTCAGTGGATAACGGAGTGCATACAGTGCGCAATAACACACTAAAGACCGCATGTCGGGAAAATACCCCGATCGTTAACGGCTGGCTGGCGATCCCGTCTGGCTATAGCGCGGAAATTATGGGCCATCAGGGTTACGACGCCGTCACCATCGATTTGCAGCACGGCATGATTGATTTTGCCAGCGCGCTGACGATGCTCCAGGCGCTATCGGCCACGCCTGCCGTGCCGCTGGTCCGCGTGGCCGATAACGATCCGGCGCACATCATGCGCGTATTAGACGCCGGAGCCTATGGCGTCATCTGCCCGATGATCTCCAGCGCGGAAGAAGCCCGTCGCTTTGTCGCTGCCTGTCGCTATCCGCCGCTGGGTATTCGCTCCTTTGGTCCGGCGAGAGGTCTACTCTACGGCGGCAGCGATTACCCGCAGCACGCTAACGACGCGATCCTGACGCTGGCGATGATCGAAACCCGCGAGGGGCTGGAAAATCTTGACGCCATCCTTGATACCGACGGACTGGACGGCGTGTTTATTGGTCCCAACGATCTCTCCCTGACGCTGACGGGCAGCGCCAGCGCCGAATCCCAGCATCCGGAAATGGTTGCCGCCATCGAACGGGTGATTGTCCGCTGCCGCCAGCAGCAGAAGATTGCCGGGATTTTCTGTACCTCCGGCGCGGCGGCCGCGGCGCGTATTGCGCAGGGGTTCCAGTTTGTCACGCCCGCTAACGACGTTATGCAGCTGGGCCGCGCCTCGCGTGAAGCCATCGCCCTCGCCCGCGGCACCGCCATCCCTTCCACCGGTGCGTCCGGTTATTAAAAGGAGAAATGATGAAAGCCATCCATCTTACCCAGAGCCAGGCACGGACACGCTTAATCGCCCCCGAGGACATGGTGTCCTGCAATCTTGCGTTTATTGATTGCAGGCTGCCCGGTTCGCATCTCAAACAAAACTATTCCTTTATCGGCCCTGGCGTCACGCAATCTACCGAGCAGGTGGTGAATATTCCCGAGCCGCACGGCTTTAATATCGGCGCGGCGGCAATGCCAAAAGGGGTGACCAATAACCTGCATCTGCATTTTACGGCGGAAGTGTTCCTGATCCACGAAGGGACGTGGCGTTTTCGCTGGGGTGCTCACGGCGAGCATGAAGCGGAGTTTAGCGCCCCTGCCATCCTCTCAATACCGACCTGGATCTTCCGCGGCTTCACCAACGTCAGCAAAGAAGATACCTGCGGCATGGTGTTTACCGTGCTCGGCGGGGACAACACGGGCGGCATCATCTGGCACCCATCCGTGCTCGCGGCCGCCAGCGAGTACGGTATGTATCTCAGCAAGGATAATATGCTGATTGCGCAGGAGGTGGGGGAACCCACGCCCGATCCCGCTACGCTGCTGACGCCGTTGTCAGAGGAATACATTGCCGGTCTGCGCGACTACAGCGTTGAGGAGATGCGCCAGCGCGCGATAACCGGCGATGACCGCCGCTGGTCAGCACAGGGTCTGCTGGATTCGGTGCTGCCGGGACACGGCGGCGAAATTGCGCCGGTCATCGGTTTCGGCATTTCACAGGATCGGAATTCCGCCCCTGCCATCACCGCCCCGCACGGTTTTTCCGTCGAATGGCTGCGTCTTGCCGATAACCACATTGTCGGTCGCCATCTCTGCCCGGATATTCAGGTGATCATGGTCTTTAAAGGCCAGCTGGAGGTAACCTGGAACGAAGCGGGCAAGGAAGTGCGTATTATCGCCCCGGAACGTTCGGTGATCTCCATTCCGGCAAACAGCTGGCGCAGCTACCGTGCGGTTGACGGCAATGTGGAGTTTATTCTGACGACCCGTGGCGATCAGCGTAAGCGCCTCTACTGGGACGAGACGATTCTGCACGAGGCGAGAGAATACAATCGCTGTCTCGATCCCGATGGCTACGTGGCGGATGCCGATATCCTGCCCGCCACGGCTCGTCGGGCCGGAGAAAAAATAGAAAAAGTGCCAGCAGCTAACTGATTTTTAGCGCAAAGTGGCGCAAAATAGAGGTGCAGGGATCGCCTGCACCCTCATCATTAATGATGCACGTAAAACGGATTGCAAGATAAACAGGGATGGAAAATCAAATGTACAGACCCATAGTTGTTATCCTCTTTATTCTTCTGACGCTCGCCGCACTGATTGAAACGGGCATTATCTCCTTCGGCTAAACCTACCCTCTCAGAAAGGCCACAATTGCGGCCTTTTTTATTTATTAAATGTGTGAAGTCGACAGTTTATTTTTATGCGTAGCAGACTATAAACCGGATCTGAAAATATATTTTATTAATGAGATATTTTGTAATATATCATACAGCAGATACTTTACCCTAACTTAAATCGCAATTAAGCAGCCATTAACCCTTTCTGGAATTATTAATAAAACCTCTGTTTTCAGTATTATTTTCCTCTCTCTTTTCCCGCTAGCCTGGCCGTACCGCCGTTGCGCCAACGCGCCTGTGGCGCGGCGCTCATAGCTATCGAAATATATTCACGCTATCAATTAATTTTCTCTGCAATCCCCGCGCAGGGTTTACAGACACTTAATTTGCATATTCAGATATTTATAGCTATATCATTTTCATCACGAAATAAATTAATACCTGCACAAATAATAAGGTTTACAAATCGCAAATATATAAATAAACAACTGTTTCCTGTGTAAATAATTAGCTTTGCCCTGAGGTTGCCACTTTTAATCCTGGCGGGCATCGGACGCGCTAAAGAAAGTGACGGTAAATTCTGTTTATTAAACAGTATTTTCGCCGGGAGCGCGCTCATCCCTTCAGAAACGATGGCCTTGTCTTACACGCCGTAAACAATAACTCTGCTGGAGTAATAACTGTATGAGCCAAATATCTGTTATATCTAAATTAACTGGCGTGGAAACAACCACGGAAGGGACACAGATAACTCTCGATCACTCCTCCATCGTTAAACTTAACGTGGATCGCGCCGACATCTCAGATTACTCCCGCAGCGGAAACGATCTGGTGATTACCCTCCACTCGGGCGAAGTGATTACCCTCAAGAATTTCTACGTCACTGATGCGCAGGGCGTAAGCCAGCTGGTGCTTGAGGAGAGTGACGGAGCGCTGTGGTGGATTGAAGATCCAACCGGTGCCGCCACCTATGAATCCATCGCCTCCACGGATGCATTACTGGCGGCGTCAGGGAGCGATACCGGCGGTGCCGCAGCATGGCCCTGGGTGCTGGGTGGCCTGGCCGTCGCCGGTGGGATTGCCATCGCGGCGGGAACCGGCGGTGGAGGTGGCGGAGATGACGATAACAACAGCCCGAATCCCGGCAACCCGGGAAATCCTTCCGGGCCTGATACCACGCCTCCGGATGCCCCGACTAATTTACAGGTCTCGCCTGACGGCAAAACCGTCACCGGTACGGCTGAGCCGGGCAGCACGATTACCCTGAAAGATGCCGATGGCAACACCATCGGAACGGGCAAGGCGGGCAACGACGGGAAATTTACCATTGATCTGGGTACGCCGCTCACCAACGGGGAACAGATCACCGCGACCGCCACCGATCCGTCCGGCAATACCAGCCAGGGCGGTCAGGTCACGGCACCGGATTTAACCGCGCCGGATGCACCCGCCAATCTGGAAGTTTCACCTGACGGCAAAACCGTCACCGGTACCGCTGAGCCGGGCAGCACCGTGACCCTGAAAGATGCCGATGGCAACACCATCGGAACGGGCAAGGCGGACAGCGACGGGAAATTTACCATTGATTTGGGTACGCCGCTCACCAACGGGGAACAGATCACCGCGACCGCCACCGATCCGTCCGGCAATACCAGCCCGGGCGTTCAGGTCACGGCACCCGATTCAACCTCGCCGGATGCACCCGAGATTGTCACCGTCAATGATAACGTGGGCACCGAAACAGGCCCGCTGAGCAACGGACAACGCACGGACGATGCCCGCCCGACGTTCAGCGGCATCAGTGAAGCTGGCACCGTCATTACCTTCTATGACAACGGGAAACCGATTGGCACCACCACAGCCGATGCCACCGGGAAATGGAGCTTTACACCGTCGACCAACCTGTCTGAAGGCAACCACGCCATTACCACCACCGCGACCGATGCCGCAGGCAATACCAGCCCGGCGTCCACGGCGGTAACCTTTGTGGTTGATACCGTCGCGCCCGGCGCGCCAGCGATCGTCAGCATCAATGATGATGTTGCGCCTGGCACCGGCACGCTCGGAAACGGAAGCAGCACCAACGATCCGCGGCCACAGCTCACCGGCACGGCGGAAGCAGGCTCGACGGTCACAATCTATGATAACGGCATTGCCATTGGCACCGCAGTTGTGGGCAGTAACGGTAGCTGGAGCTTTACGCCGTCGGTGAACCTGAGCGAAGGCAGCCACCAGCTTACCGTGCGCGCTACCGACGTCGCCGGTAACACCGGCCCGGCCTCGCCGGTCTTTACCGTCACGGTAGATGTCACCGCGCCGCAAACGCCTGCCGGGTTTATCATTAACGACGATACGGGCGTACTGAAAGGGGCGATCGGTGCCGGGCAGTTTACCGATGCCTCCGAGCCGCGTCTGACGGGCAGAGGCGAACCGGGCAGTACGATCACGGTTTACGATAACGGCGCTGTTATCGGGACGACCACCGTTCTGCCGAACGGCACCTGGAGCATCACGCCGACATCGCCGCTGGCAGAAGGCGCACACTCGATTACCCTGCGGGAAACCGATGCGGCGGCAACCAGAGCGGCCTGTCTCAGCCGATCAACTTTACCGTCGATCTTACGCCGCCAGACATGCCGGAGGCGACGCTCAACTCCACAGGCACCCAGATCACCGGTACCGCCGAGCCGGGCAGCACAATCGTCATCACCAACAATGCCGGGCTGCAAATCGGCACCGCGACTGCCGACAGCAACGGCAACTATGTCGCCAACCTGAACCCTGCGCAGACCAACGGCGAGATTATCTCCGTGGTCGCCTCCGATGCCGCAGGCAACCAGAGTTCACCGGCGCTGGTTAACGCCGCGGATATCACCCCGCCTGCCGCACCGGGCAACCTGGTGGTGGCGGACGACGGGGCAAGCGTCAGCGGAACCGCCGAGCCAAACAGCACGATTATCATTAAAGCGCCGGACGGTACGATCATCGGCCAGGACACCGCTGGCCCGGACGGCACCTTTACCATCCCGATTTCGCCCGCCCAGACCAACGGTGAAGCCCTTGAAGTGACGGCCACTGACGGCAGCGGCAACACCAGTCCGTCTGGCTTTGCCGACGCGCCAGACAGCACGCCACCGCTGGCACCGGAAAATGTGGTGATCTCTGCCGACGGCACCACGGTAACCGGTACAGCCGAGCCGGGCAGCACCGTCACCATCCGCGAAAATGGCGTGAAGGTCGGGGAAGCGGTCGCCGACGATCAGGGTAATTTCAGCGTTGATCTGATCCCACCGAAAGCCAACGGCGAAGCCCTGACCGCCGATGCCACGGATACCGCCGGAAACACCGGCCCGACCGCGCCGTTTGACGCGCCGGACATCACTGCGGCACAAACCCCGGTCATCACGGGCGTGGTGGATGATGCGCCCGACGTCACCGGTCCCGTCAGCCAGAACGGTCTCACCAACGACAGCACGCCAACCATCAACGGAACGGGCGAGCCTGGCACCACCATCACTCTCTACAGCGGTACTACCGAAATTGGCACCGGTACGGTTGGGCCTGACGGTCAGTGGTCCATCACGCTGACAACCGCGCTACCGGACGGCGGGCACGTGCTGACGGCGACAGCGGTTGATGCCAACAATAACCTCAGCGGGACATCCAACACCTGGAGTATCACGGTGGATACCGCCGCGCCGGGCGCCCCAGCCATTACGCAGGTCATTGATGACGTGCCTGGCCGCACGGGTGCGCTCGACACCAATGAAACCACCAACGACACGCTCCCGACGCTGAACGGTACCGGCGAGCCAGGCTCCACCGTGACGATCCGCCTGGACGGACAGCCTGTTGGTACTGCCCTTGTTAACAGCGGTGGCGCATGGACCTTCACGCCCACCACCCCATTAGTGAACGGGGAGCATACGTTTACCGTCGTCGCGATCGATGCGGCCGGTAACGCCAGCGCAACATCTGCGGGCTTTACCCTTACCGTCGATACCACCCCGCCACCGGCGGCCACCATTGACACCGTCTCCGATAACATCGGCCCTGTGCAGCTTCCGCTAAACAGCGGGGACACCACCGACGACACGCTGCCGCAGTTGCAGGGCACCGCGCCGGACGGCACCACCATCACAATCTATGACGGTACCACCCTGCTCGGCACGGCGGTGCTGGACGGCAACGGCGGCTGGAGCTTTACGCCAACCACGCCGCTGACGGACGGCCCGCACTCGCTGACGGTCCACGCGACGGATAACGCGGGGAACACCACCATCTCGCCGCCGTTTGAACTGGCGATCGATACCACCGCGCCTGCGACACCGGATATTCCTGAGATCACCGTCAATCCGGACGGCGGCACGCCGGGGACGGCCCTGAATCCAGGTGAGACCACCCGGGATACTACGCCAACCCTGAGCGGCTCGGGCACGCCGGGCGATACCGTCAACATTTACGATGGCGCCACCAAAATTGGTGAAGCCGACGTGGGTGAAGACGGTACCTGGAGCTGGACGCCGGAAGATCCACTCCCTGACGGCACCTACGATCTCTCCCTGACGGTCACTAACCAGGACAGCGCCGGGAACGAGAGCGCACCGTCCACGCCGGTGACCATCACCATTGATACCGACGCGCCTGCCCAGCCGGGAACCCCGACGGTGACAGACAGCGTAAGCCAGATCACCGGCCCCGTACTGGATGGCGAATCCACCAACGATCCGCGTCCGGTCCTGAGCGGCACCGGTACGCCGAATGACGTCATTACCATTTATGACCAGGTAGGTACAGGCGAGCCGCAGGCCGTGGGCAGCGTGACGGTGGACGGTAACGGTAACTGGAGCTGGCGCCCTGAGAGCAACATTGGCGAAGGGACGCACGAATACACGGCGACCGCCACCGATGAAGCGGGCAATGAATCTGTGCCATCCACGGGGATTACGATCACGGTCGATACCCTCGCGCCAGATACCCCAACCATCAGCGCCATCGGCGGCGCACAGAACGGCGGTTCGACTAACGAAACCACGCCTGGCATCACTGGCGCTGGCACCACCGGCGAGACGGTGATCATCTACAACAACGGCGTGGAAGTGGCGAGGGTTGATGTCGTCAACGGTGAATGGTCTTATACCCTGCCGACGCAAACCGATGGCCCGCTGAATATCACCGTCGCGGCGGTGGACGAGGCCGGGAACGTGAGCCAGGTAAGCCCGGTCTTTACGGTGGAGGTTGATACCCAGGCGCCAACCGTGCCGCAAATTGACGCCGTCTCTGACAGCCAGCTGACCAACAGCGTGCTTTACACCCGCGACGGTACGCCAACCCTCACCGGGATCGGTGAGCCGGGTTCAAGCGTCACCGTCTCCGTTGATGGTGTCGCCTCGCCGGTGGTCGTGGAGGTTCAGCCGAACGGGACATGGTCCTGGACCGCCAACCCTGCGCTCACCGAAGGGCCGCACACCTTCTCGGTTACTGCGAGTGACGCAGCGGGGAATACCTCCGCCAGCTCCGGCGATCTCAGCGTGACGGTGGATACGCTGCCGCCTGCAACGCCAACTGATATCGCCATTGCCGCAGAGGGTACGCCGCTGACCGGTACGGCGGATGACGGAACCACGGTGACGGTTCGTGACGCCAACGGCAATGTCATCGGGACCGGGGTCGCGACGGGAGGCAGCTTCTCCATCGCCCTCTCCCCGGCGCAGCTGGATCCTGCGACGCTGACGCTCACCGCCACGGACGCCGCAGGCAATGCCAGCCCGTCAACCACCTTTGTCGTGCCGGACTCCCCGCTCGATCTGCCTGCGGTGCCGGTGATTACGGCGATCAACGATGACGCCGATCCCGTCACTGGCGATGTGAAAGATAAAACCACCAATGACACCACGCCAACCCTTACCGGCACCGCCGAGCCGGGCAGCGTGATCGCCATTTATCAGGATGGGGTGCTGGTTCCGCTGACCAACGTTGTTGCGGATGTAAACGGCAACTGGAGCTACACGCCGCCGTTGCCGCTGACGGAAGGGCCGCACACCTTCGCCGTCACCGCCACGGATATCGACACCGGCGCGACCAGCGGGCAGTCGCCGATTGCGACCGTCACCGTCGATCTTACCGCCCCGACAGCGCCAGCCATCGGTGCGGTGACCGATGACGTCGGTCCGATCACCGGCCCAATCGCCGACGGGCAGAGCACCAACGACAACCGTCCTACCCTCACCGGGACAGGCACGGCCGGGGACACCATTACGGTGTACAATAACGGCGCCCCGCTGGGCACCGTTGTTGTCGGTCCGACCGGCACCTGGAGCTACACGCCACCTGCGCTGGACGACGGCAGCCATACCCTGACCGTCACCGCCACCGACCCGGCAGGCAATGAAAGTACCCCATCGACCGGGATCACCATTGTGGTCGATACCGTCTCCACCACGCCAGTCATTACCAGCGTGACGGATAACGCGGGCAACGCGGCAACGCCTGTCCCAAGCGGCGATCCAACCAACGACACCACGCCAACCCTGACCGGTACCGCCGAGCCGAACAGCGTTGTCGCCATTTTTGATGGCGCCACGCAGATTGGTACCGTGGCGGCAGACGGCACCGGAGCCTGGACATTTACCCCTGAAACCGCCCTCGGGGAAGGAACGCATGACTTCACCGTCAGAGCGACGGATCCGCAGGGCAACATCAGCCAGCCGTCCGGCGTCTGGAGCATCAATATCGATCTGACGGCGCCACAGGTGCCGACGATCGATACGGTCAGCGACAACGTCCCGGGAGGCGTAACCGGTCCACTTACCGCCGGGCAGGTCACCAATGACACCACGCCAACCCTGAGCGGCACCGGCCAGGCGGGCACCACCATTCACGTGCTGAATAACGGCGTGGAGATTGGTACCACCACGGTCGACGGCAGCGGTAACTGGACCTTTACGCCGGATCCGGTCCTGACGGACGGGACGTATAACCTGCGCGTTAACGCCAGCGATGACGTCGGGAACGTCTCCGCCAACTCGCCAGTGTTCGCCTTTACGGTGGATACAACAGGCCCTGCGGCCCCGGTCGTCACGACGGTGATCGACGATGTCGGCCCGGGAACGGGAACCATCGCCAGCAACGGCGCCACGAACGACACCCGTCCAACCTTCAACGGTACGGGGGAAGTGGGCGCAACGGTGCACGTTATTGTCGATGATGTGGAAATCGGCACGGCGGTCGTCAACGCCCAGGGTACATGGAGCTTCACGCCGACCACCGCGCTGAGTGAAGGCCCGCATACCATTACCTTCAACGCCACCGACGCCGCAGGCAATACCGGCGACACCTCGCCGCCGTTCAACCTGACGGTGGATACCTCGGTGCCCGTTGCGCCGGTCTTTACGCCAGCCACCGATAATGTGGGTACCGTACTCGGCCCGGTCGCCTCGGGGCAAAGCACAGACGACACCACGCCAACGCTGAACGGTACCGCGGCGGCCAACGCGACCATCACCATTTATGAGAATGGTCAGCAGGTGGGCACCGCCGTGGCAGATGCCAACGGCGTATGGAGCTTTACTACCGGCACGCTGGCAAACGGCAGCCACACCTGGACCGCCACGGCAACCGACGCCGCGGGCAACGTCAGCCCTGCTTCACCGGGCTTCACGCTGGTTGTGGATACGACCGTGCCCGCCGCGCCTGTTATCACCCAGGCGATTGACGATGTTGGCACCCTCACCGGGGCGATTGGCTCCGGCCAGACCACGAACGATCCTCTCCCGCGTCTGGTGGGGACCAGCGAGCCGCTGGCGACCGTGAATATCTACGAGGGCACCACGCTGGTGGGCACCGGTACTGCCGATGCTAACGGCAACTGGACCGTCGATATCACCGTGCCGCTGGACACCGGCTCACACACCTTTACCGCAGAAGCAACGGATCAGGCGGGGAACACCGGTGCGCCGTCCACCGACTTCAGCCTGACCATTGACACCACGCCACCAGCGCTACCGGTGCTGACCAGCATCACCGACGACGTCGGTAACGCTGCGACGCCTGTCGCCAACGGTGGGTTAACCAATGATGCCCGACCAACGCTCACCGGTACGGCAGAAGCTGGCGCGACGGTAACCATCTTTGACAATGGAGTACAGATTGGCACCGCTGTCGCCACCGGCGGCGCGTGGAGCTTTACGCCGTCCACGCCGCTGGCTGACGGACCGCATAACCTGACCTTCTCCGCCACCGACGCCGTGGGCAACGCCAGCGCGCAGACCGGCGGTTACACCATCAATGTGGATGCCACCGCCCCTGTCGCACCGGCAATCACCTCGATTGTGGATGATGTGGGAACCGTTACCGGCCCTGTCACCGGCACCAACCCAACCAACGACACCCGTCCGACCTTAAACGGTACGGCGGAAGCCAATGCCACCGTACGCATTTACGACGGCACGACGCTGGTGGGGACCGTCACTGCCGATGCCAACGGCAACTGGACGCTGCCGCAAACCAGCACCACGCTGACGGAAGGCGCGCATAACTTCACCGCCACCGCCACCGACGCCGCGGGTAATACCAGCGCGCCATCGCCGATTATCACGATCAACGTGGACCTGACGCCGCCACCAGCCCCAACAGGACTGGCGGTGATCACCAACGGGACGCAGGTTACCGGTACGGCAGAAGCGGGAAGTACCGTCACCATCACCTCCAGCACCGGAACCGTGCTTGGCACAGCCGTTGCGGATGGCAGTGGGAACTTCAGCGCCACCCTCACCCCTCCACAGACAGGCGGGGAGTCACTGATTGTCTTTGCTACCGATAAGGCCGGTAACGCGGGTATCACCACTTCCGTGATTGCCCCGATCACGACGATCCCGAACGCGCCGGTTATCACCAGCATCGACGATAACGTCGGCACGGTCACGGGCAACCTGACCAACGGAAAAACCACCGATGACACCACGCCAACCCTGAGCGGCACGGCGCAGCCGAACGCGACCATCACCCTGTATAACAACGGGGTGTCGATGGGCACGGTCACGGCGAATGCCAGCGGCAACTGGAGCTTCACCACGCCAGTGCTAAGCGAAGGGCCACATGCCTTCACCGCCACGGCGAGCAACGGCTCGGGCACCAGCCCGATTTCCACGTCGACCACCGTCATTGTCGATCTTACTGCGCCAACGGCGCCAACCGGGACCTTCAACGCAGACGGCAGTGTACTGACCGGTAGCGCCGAAGCGGGCAGCACCGTCACCATCCGTCTGGCGGACAACTCAACGGTCACCGCCACGGCAGACAGCAACGGCTCCTGGAGCTATACCTTCCTCAATAAACAGACGGAAGGTCAGACGCTGCAAATCACCGCCACCGATGCGGCAGGCAACGTCTCGCTGCCCGGCTCAGCCCTTGCGCCGGTGGTGCCGCTCTCTGCCAGCACCAACGTTGAAGAGCTGGCGCTGACAACCACCGCAACGGTGACCAACTCGCAGTACAGCGACTATGGTTTCCTGCTGGTGGGTGCGGTGGGTAACGTGCTGACCCTGCTCGGTAACGACACCGCACAGGTGGGCTTCACCGTCGGCAGCGGCGGCAGTGCGGATATAGCCGTGAACGCCAACGCCACGGGTGCCGTACTCTCCCTGCTCAATACCCTTGAGCTGGTGGTACAGCGCTTCGATGCCGCCAACAACACCTGGACCACCGTGGTCGATACCGGACAGCCGCAGTTCGCTGACCTGCTGACCCTCGGCGCAACAGGGGTGTCGCTGAACCTGACCGGGCTGGCGGATGGTCAGTATCGCGTCCTGAGCTACAACACTAACCTGCTGGCAACCGGCTCTTACACCAGCCTCGATGTTGCGGTGAAAGAGACCAGCGCAGGCACCGTGTCCGGCGAAACCAACGTTGTCGGGAACGTGATCACCGACGTGGACCCAACCGCAGGTAGCGACAACGCCCCGGTGGGCACCACCGTCACCGCGGTCACTAACACCCAGGGCACCACCACCAGCGTGACGGCTGACGGCACGGTGATTCAGGGGCAGTACGGCACGCTGACCATCAACCTGGACGGCAGCTATACCTATAACCTGACCAACACCAGCGCCGCCGTCATTGGCCGCACGGAGAGCTTCACCTACACCATCACCCACAACGGCACCAGCGCCTCGGCAAATCTGGTCCTGTCGCTGGGCGAAGGCACCAGCAGCAGCGGTATCGTGGCCGTGGACGATACCGCCTCGCTGACCTTCGATACCACCGTGGAGGCGATCAACAACGGCACGTCGTCACAGGGCGGCTTTACCCTGGTGGGGATCAACCTTGGCAATACGCTGGGGCTGAACCTGCTGGACGATCTGGCCAACCCAATCATCTACTCCGTAGAAGAGGGCACCACCCGCACCATGACCGTTCAGGCGTCCGTGGGCGGCGTGGCGCTGGCCTCGGTGTTCGACCTCTACATCTATAAGTTCAACAACGCGACGCAGACCTTCGAGCAGATGCGCGTTGAACCCGGCTGGCTGCGCGCGCCGCTGCTGGGGGGCACCTCCTCGCAGCTGACGCTGAATCTGCCTGCCGGTGAGTACCTGTTCCTGCTCAATACGGCGGCGGGGATCACCGCGCTGACGGCCTACACGCTGAACGTCTTGCAGGATCATGTCTACAGCGTGGCAAGCGTGAGCGAGAGCACCACCGGGGATGTGCTGGCGGATGATATTGCGCCAGCGGGTACCGTGGTCTCTGACGTTAACGGCGTGGCGGTGAACAGCAGCGGCCTGACGGAGATCACCGGCGAGTACGGTACGCTGCGGATCAACGCGGCCGGGGAGTACACCTACACCCTGGACAGCGGGGTCGGCGCGGACCATATCAGCACGCCGGATACCTTCGTCTACACCATCACCGCGCCTGACGGCTCGAAGGACACGGCATCGCTGAACATCACCCCAACCGCACGCCCAATGGATGCGGTAAACGATGTCAGCACCGCGATGGACGTAACGTCGGTTCACCATACGTCAACCTATACGGATACCTCCGTCGGCACCGCCAGCTGGACTACCGCCCTGTTGGGGTCAACGCAGGGCAGCGGAAGCGGGACCTTCGTGGTGGATGCAAACACCGCGCTGCATAACGCCTCGCTGCACTTTAACGTGGCCTCGCTGCTGGCACTGGGCGGGCTGACGGTGAACTGGTCAATCACTGACGGGACGAATGTGATTCGCAGCGGCTCCTTCAGCGGAGGCTCACTGCTGGGCGGCAGCATCGACGTTCCGCTGACCGGGCTGGATCTCAACGCCGGGACCTATACGCTGAACTTTACCGGCAGCGTACCGGGGCTGAGCGTGGGGAACATCACCATTACCCCAAGCGTAAACGGCACGACCTACTCCCTGTCGCAGTTCGACGCCACGGGCACCCACACCGTTGACGGCAATATCTTCGACGGCACCGGTTCCGCAGGGGCGATGGACCAGCTGCACTCGGTGGATACCCGCGTGAGCATTACCGGCTTCGACGGCGTTATCACTACGCTGGATCCGTACACCGGCAGCACGATGTCCAACATCACGGGCCACTACGGGACGCTGGCGATTGCCGCTGACGGCAGTTACACCTATACCCTCAACCCGGGGATCTCGCTCTCTACCATTACCAGTAAGGAGGTCTTTAACTACACCCTGACCGATGCCAACGGTGTTAAAGATACCGCGTCGCTGACCATTGACATGGCGCCGAAATTTGTCAGTTCGGAGCATAACGATGTGATTAGCGGCACAGCCTACGGCGACACGCTGATTTATCAGGTGTTGAACAATACGGCGGGTAACGCCACCGCAGGTAACAGCACCGGCGACCACTGGACGAACTTCTCCCTCACGCAGGGAGACAAGATCGACATTGGCGATCTGCTGGTGGGGTGGAACGGTAGCGCGTCGACGCTGGGGAACTATGTCTCTGTTTCACAAAGCGGTAACAATACTGTGATCTCCATCGACCGTGACGGCACGGGAGCCGCCTACACTAAATCTACGCTCGTTACGCTGGACAATGTTCAGACCACCTACGACGAGCTTGTAAACCAGCAACACATCATTACCTGATAGCACCTGCAAGAAATGACCCGGGCGCGTACAGCGCCCGGGCATAAACAAAAAAGCAGTACTTTTTTATTAGGGACAAGACATGGGAAAGAAGATGCCTTACTGGTGGCTCTCGTGCTGCCTGATATCTGTGCCCGCTATCGCGGCAAACCCTGCGGCGATGATTAATACCGGACAATTGAGCGAAACGCAGGAACTCCCCTCTTTAAATGGCCGCGTGGCGCCCGTAGCCAGCAAAGCCGCCCCCGGCACACTTGAGCTGAATGAAGCCGTAAACCGCGCCGTGACCTGGCATCCGGCCATCAGTGAAGCCGTCGGCAAACTCTATCAGCAAAGCGAAAATGTGGACGTCGCCAAATCAAAATATTATCCGCAAATCAACGCTGGCATGGATAACGGCTATAGCCACGACGGCGACGATAACGGCTTTACCCCCTCGCTGGTGCTCTCTCTTTCGCAAATGCTGTACGACTTCGGCAAAGTCGCCAGCCAGGTACGCGCCGAAAACGCGGGCGTCGCCCAGCAGCAGGCCAACGTGCTGGTGAGCATCGACACCATCGCCCACGATACCGCCATCGCCATGGTGCAGGTGCAGACCTGGCAGCAGATGGTCGAGACCGCGAAAGAACAGCTGGATGCCCTGACCTCTATCGGCACCCTGACGAAACAACGTAATGATGAAGGCGCAACGTCCCTCTCTGACGTGGTGCAGACCGATGCCCGTATCGAAGGGGCGCGTGCGCAGCTGATGCAGTATCAGGCCAGCCTCGACAGCTCGCGCGCCACGCTGATGAGCCTGCTGGGCTGGGACAGCCTGAATGCGGTCAGCAATGACTTTCCGCAGAGCCTGGCCCGCAGCTGCGATATCGCCGAGCCGGACGATCGTCTGGTGCCCTCGGTATTAGCGGCCTGGGCGCAGGCCAACGTCGCGCAGGCTAATCTCGACTATGCCAACGCGCAGATGACCCCTACCGTCTCGCTGGAGCCAGAAGTCCGCCACTACCTGAACGACCGCTACTCCGGCAACGAAACGCGGGACCGCACCCAGTACTCCGCGTGGGTCAAAGTGCAGATGCCGCTCTATCAGGGCGGCGGCCTTACCGCACGGCGTAACGCCGCCGGACACGCGGTGGAATCAGCCCAGTCCACCATTCAGCGCACCCGTCTTGAGGTGCGGCAAAAACTGCTGGAAGCGCGCAGCCAGGTGATGAGCCTGATGAGCACGCTTCAGATCCAGGGCCGCCAGGAAGCGCTCAGCGCCCGCACCCGTGAGCTGTATCAGCAGCAGTATCTCGATCTCGGTTCCCGCCCGCTGCTCGACGTGCTCAACGCCGAGCAGGAGGTGTATCAGGCGCGCTTTACCCAACAGCAAACCGCCGGACAGCTGCACCAGCTTCAGTTGAACTGTCTGTACAACACCGGGCGCCTGCGTCACGCGTTCGACCTTGAAAACCGCACCATCCAGACCGTGGAGATCCAGCCATGAAGCAACGTGATATTCCGCAGGGTGAAAACATGACGGATGAGGCGCTGGAGCAGTGGGCGCAGGCGTTTGGCTATGTGGCGACGCGCTATCGCGTTGCCTGCTCGCCAGGCTCGCTCGTCGCAGGCGCGCCGTGGCTGAAAGGCAAACCGATGGTGCCCGCGCTGACGCAGCTCGCCCGTGAAGCCGGGCTGACGTTTCAGCTGCTGACGGCCAATCAGCACTCTATTAATAGCTGGCGTCTGCCGGTGGTGGTGGAGCTGAACGATGGCAAAATCGGCGTGATCGACAATTTCGACGGCGAGGATACGCTTGAGGTCAGCTTTTTCGACGACAATACACACACCAACCGCCTGTCGATGAGCGCGATGCTACCCGCTATCCGCCACGTCATCGCCCTGCGTCCGCTGGCGGCGCTGAAAGACAGCCGCGTGGATGCCTATATCTCAAAATATCGCCCGGACTGGCTCTACCGGCTGGTGATGCGCGACCTGCGTCCTTACAGCTGGGTGATGCTGGCGGCACTGTTTATCAACGTGCTCTCCCTCTCCGGCATCGTCTTTTCCATGCAGGTGTATGACCGGGTGATCCCCGCCCAGTCCTATCCGACGCTCTATGTGCTGACCATCGGGGTGCTGATCGCCACCCTGTTTGGCTTTGTGCTGCGCGTGGCGCGCGGACACATTATGGATCTGCTGGGTAAACGCTCGGATCTGCGCGTCTCGGATCGGGTGTTCGGCCACGCGCTGCGGCTGCGCCACAGCGCCATTCCGCGCTCCACCGGCAGCTTTATCTCCCAGCTGCGCGAGCTGGAGCAGATCCGCGAGATGGTCACCTCCTCCACCATCTCCACCATCGTCGATCTGCCGTTCTTTATCCTGTTTGTGATTGTGCTGGCGATCATCGCCCCGCAGCTGGCGTGGATCGCCCCGGTGGCGGCGGTGATCATGGTCCTGCCTGGCCTGCTGCTGCAAAAGAAGCTGGCGGAGCTGGCGAAGCAGTCGGCGCATGAATCCACCCTGCGCAACGCGGTGCTGGTGGAGAGCGTGCAGGGGCTGGAGGACATCAAGCTAATGCAGGCGGAGAACCGCTTTTTGCAGCAGTGGAACAGCTATATCCAGATCACCGCCGAATCCGGCCTGCGCACCCGCGAGCTGACGCAGAACCTGATCAGCTGGGGGATGACCATTCAGAGCCTGGTGTATGCCGGGGTGATCGTAGTGGGCGCGCCGATGGTGATCGACGGCACCTTAACCACCGGTTCAGTGGTGGCCGCCTCCATGCTGGCCTCGCGGATGATCGCCCCGATGGCGACGCTGTGCGGCGTGCTGGCCCGCTGGCAGCAGGTGAAGGCGGCCAAAGAGGGGCTGGACAGCATTATGCAGCTGCCGACCGAGAATCAGCGGGAAGAGACGCCGATCCGTCAGGACGTGCTGCGTGGACATTACCTGTTCGAGCAGGCGCAGTTCCGCTATCACCCGGAAGATCCGCGCATGGCGTTGCGCATTAACCGTCTGGAGATCAAAGCGGGCGAAAAAGTGGCGATCCTCGGGCGCAACGGCGCGGGCAAATCAACCCTGTTGCAGGCGATGGCGGGCGGGATGGATCTGGCGGGCGGTGAACTGCGGCTCGACAACCTCAGCCTGCCGCATCTGGACGTGGCTGACGTGCGCCGAAACGTCGGCTTTATGACCCAGAACGCCCGGCTGTTTTACGGCACCCTGCGCGAGAACATCACGCTCGGCATGCCGCGCGCCACCGATGAAGAGATTTTCGAAGTGCTGGAGATGTGCGGCGCGGCCAGCTTTGTGCAGAAACTGCCGAAGGGGCTGGACTACCCGATTATGGAGAACGGTGTCGGGCTGTCCGGCGGGCAGCGGCAGTCCATCCTGCTGGCGCGGATGCTGCTGCGCGATCCGAATATCGTGCTGATGGATGAACCGACCGCTTCCCTTGATGAGCATACCGAGCGGGAATTTATTCAACGTCTCGGGGCGTGGCTTGGCAACCGCACGCTGGTGGTTGCGACCCACCGCGTACCGGTGCTGGAGCTGGTGGAGCGCGTGGTCGTACTCAAAGATGGCATGCTGGTCATGGACGCGCCAAAAGCCCAGGCGCTGAACAACAGCCGTATGCAGCAACAGCAGCAGGCAACCGGACGGGAGTGGAAAAATGAAAATCAGTCAGCGTGACGTTGCCGCAGTAGAAGATCTGGATAACGCCCTCGACTCCGAAAGCGGTTATACCGGTGCCCGACGCATTGTTTTCTTCTCCCTGCTGATGTTTGTGGTGCTCGGGGTCTGGGCGTGGTTCGGGGTGCTGGACGAAGTCTCGACCGGCACCGGGAAAGTGATCCCCAGCTCGCGCGAGCAGGTATTGCAGTCGCTGGATGGGGGGATCCTCACCGAGCTGAACGTGCACGAAGGGGACCAAGTGCAGGCCGGACAGGTGCTGGCGAGGCTGGATCCTACCCGCTCGGAATCTAACGTCGGCGAAAGCGCGGCGCGTTACCGCGCGTCATTGGCCTCCAGCGCGCGTCTGTATGCCGAGGTGAACGATCTGCCGCTCAAGTTCCCGCCGTCCCTGGCGAAATGGACCGACCTGACCGCCGCTGAAACGCGGCTCTACAACTCGCGCCGCGCCCAGCTGGAGGATACCCAACGGGAGTTGCGCGCCGCGTTAGATCTCGCCAATAAGGAGCTGGCAATCACCCAGCGGCTGGTGAAAACCGGCGCCGCCAGCCACGTGGAAGTGCTGCGCCTGCAACGGCAGAAAAGCGACCTGGAGCTGAAGCTCACCGACGTGCGTTCCCAGTATTACGTCCAGGCGCGCGAGGCGTTATCGAAGGCTAACGCGGAAGTGGATATGGTTTCGGCAATCCTTAAGGGCCGCCAGGACTCCGTCACCCGTCTGACGGTAAAATCCCCGGTGCGCGGGATCGTGAAAAACATCAAAGTGACGACGATTGGCGGGGTGATCCCCCCCAACGGTGAACTGATGGAAATTGTGCCGGTGGACGATCACCTGCTGATTGAAACCCGCCTCTCGCCGCGGGATATCGCCTTTATCCACCCTAATCAGGAGGCGCTGGTGAAGATCACCGCCTACGATTACGCGATTTACGGTGGCCTGCACGGGGTGGTGGAGACCATTTCGCCGGACACCATTCAGGACGAAGCGAAGCCGGAGGTGTTCTATTACCGGGTGTTTATCCGTACCAGCCAGGATTATCTGGTGAATAAGGCGGGCAGACACTTTTCGATCGTGCCGGGGATGATTGCGACGGTAGATATCAAGACCGGAGAGAAAACGGTGCTGGATTATATGATCAAGCCGTTTAACCGGGCGAAGGAGGCGCTGCGGGAGCGGTAGTCAAACGCCGGGTGGCGGCTGCGCCTTACCCGGCCTACTTCTGAGAGCTGACGCTGCTGTATCAGGTTACAGCGATATCTTCAAACGTCGAACCGCTTCTTTAAGCTGCTCATCCGTTGGGGTAACGAAAGACATGCGCAGCGTGGTGTGGTCCGGCTCGTTGCAGTAGAAGAACTCACCCGGCACAAACACCACGCCGTTGCTCAACGTTTTTTCCAGCCATTTTGTCGTATTGATGCCGTTGTTCATTTTCGCCCACAGGAACATGCCGCCCTTTGGCTTGTGGAACGACATCACATCGCCCAGCTCGGCTTCCAGTTCCGTTGCGAACGTCTGGTATTTCTGGCGATAGGCTTCGCGGATCATTTTAATCTGATTCGCCAGACGACCGGTTTTCAGATACTCGTACGTCATTAACTGCGACAGCGTGCTGGTGTGCAGATCGGTGGTTTGCTTGAGGTTCACCACCGCGCGCTTCAGCCACTCCGGCACCAGCACCCAGCCCACGCGGGTGCCCGGCGCAAGAATTTTAGAGAAGGTGGAGGTGTACACCACGTTATCCTCATTGCCGATATCTTTGGCATGGGCAATCAGCGGGCGGAACACTTCATCGGTGTAGTTAATTTCGCTGTACGGGTCGTCTTCGATAATCACAAAGTCATAGCGCTTCGATAATTCCACCAGCTGTTTACGACGCGCTTCGGAGAGCGTCACGCCGCCCGGGTTACCAAAGGTTGGCACGATATAAACCGCTTTGATGGTTTTGGTGGCTACCAGCGCTTCAAGTTCATCCACCTTCATGCCGTCGCCGTCGGTGCCGACGGATTCAAAATTCGCCTGCGCCAGGCCAAAGACCTGCAACGCTGCGAGATAGGTAGGACGCTCAACGACGACCGTATCACCCGGGTTAATTAATGCCCGCGCCAGCACGTCCAGAGACTGTTGAGAGCCGGAAGTAATGACCACGTCATCGGCTTTACAGGCGATGCCGCGACCTTCACAGATGCGTTGGATCTCTTCGCGCAGCCCCGGCACGCCTTCCGTCAGGCCGTACTGGAACGCTTCGCCAAAATGCTGAGACAGCACGGCATCAGCGGCGATTTTTAATCCTTCGTGATCGAACAGGTCCGGGTTTGGAATACCGCCACCCAGCGAAATCACGCCCGCCATTTTGCTATGTTTTAATAATTCACGGATGGCAGACGATTGCAGGCCCTGCGCGCTGCTGGCGAGTTTGTTTGCAGACATTCTTTACTTACCTTCTTTTTTTATATTGTGCCCAATCTTAGCAGAATATGGGCAATAAATTCCGTTAGCTTAGGCAGCGGACGCAAATCCTGACGCCACAATAAATGTACCGGCCTCGGTGCCGGGGTGAACGGCTCCAGCACCCGTATCAGCCTGCCGCTTGCCAGCTCTTCCGCCACCAGCACTTCCGGTTGCAGCAAGAGCCCTGCCCCTGCGCGCGCCGCCATGCGTAAGCCGTAGCCGTCATTGCATCGTAAGACGGCATCACGCTTCCAGCGCACCTCGCCTTCCACTCCCGGCAGCCGCCACTCGTTACGCGCCGTCCATACCGTGTGCGACAGACACAGGTGATCCACCAGGTCGGCTGGCGTTTGCGGCGTACCGTGACGCGCCAGATAATCCGGCGCGGCGCAGATCACCATGTTGTAGGGGCACAGGTATTTCGCCACCAGATCCTCATGACGGATCTCACCGATGCGAATGGCCAGATCAACCCCCTCTTCCACCAGATCGACCATCCGGTTGGTGAGATCCAGTTCGATGCGCACTTCCGGGTAGCGCTGCAAAAACGTGGCTGTCAGAGGCGCGATAACGCAGCCGCCAAACGAGGTGGGCGCCGTCACGCGCAGGGTGCCAGCAGGCGTGGCGCGCAGGCGCTCCACCGCGCGTTCCGCAATCGAGACCTGCTCCAGCACGCGCCTTGCCTCTTCGAAATAAACGCGCCCGGCATCCGTCAGGCTCTGGCGACGGGTATTGCGCTCCAGCAGCCGCGTGCCAAGCTGCGACTCCAGCAGCGCAATATACTTTCCGACCATCACCGCCGACATCTCCAGCCGGGCCGCCGCGCCGGTAAAGCTGCCGCTTTCCACCACCGCGATGAACGTCTCCATCCCGCGAAGCTTATCCATATTACAAACCTCTGGTTAGCAATCATCTAACATTAGCCCAGTTTATCTGAATTTTTATTTATTAAAGAATGAAGGCTCACAACATAAGGAGTCTGCTATGAAAATCGTGATTATTGGTGCCAGCGGTACGGTCGGTCGTGCAGTAACGGAAGAGCTAAGCCGTCGCCACGAGGTGATCCGCGTGGGTCGCACGCAGGGTGACTATCAGGTGGATATCACCTCACAGGCGAGCGTGCAGGCGTTGTTCGAAAAGATCGGCCCGGTAGATGCGATCGTCTCCGCCAGCGGAGGTGTGCACTTTGGCCCGCTTGCAACCATGACCGACAGCGAGTTCAACCAGGGCTTGCAGGATAAGCTACTGGGGCAGGTGCGTCTGGCGCTGACCGGCCAGCGCTACCTGAACGAAGGCGGCTCGATTACGCTGATAAGCGGCATTGTGGCGCACGAGCCGATTGCTCAGGGGGTTAATGCCACTACGGTGAATGCGGCGCTGGAAGGGTTTGTGCGCGCCGCGGCCTGTGAACTGCCGCGCGGTATTCGCATTAATCTGATCAGCCCGACGGTGCTGACGGAATCCGTCGACGCCTACGATGGTTTCTTCCCCGGCTTTGAAAGCGTCCCCGCCGCGACCGTTGCGCAGGCCTACCGCCGCAGCGTGGAAGGGGTGCAGAGCGGGCGGGTGTATAAGGTGGGTTATTAAACCTTACGGGCGGCGAGTATATGGCATTGCCGGGTGGCGCTGCGCTTACCCGGCCTACGATTTGAGGTTTTTTGTAGGCCGGGTAAGGCGAAGCCGCCACCCGGCTCGCTTTTACCCCACCGTACCCCAGACCAGATTTCCCTTATGGAACGTCGCGGTGCGCGGTGAAATACGCGCCACGGCCTCGGCGGAACAGGAGGCGTCTACCAGCACAAAGCTGGCGTCGTCCTGCGCTTTCGGCCACACGCGTTCACCTTTATCGTTCAGCGGCAGTACGTCGCCGGTGGCGATGCCCAGCGCGCGCGAAAGCGTCTGCTCGTTCGGGCGAATATAGAGCTGGGCGTAAAGATTGGCTTTCTCCAGCATGTCCCCTAAACCGTACGGCGACCAGTGGTCGATCACGCTGTCGGTGCCCGTCATCACAAACACGCCCTTTTCACGGAGTTGCTTCAGCGGCATATGCAGGGTACCAATCGGCACGGTGGAAGCGATCGTCACCTGCTGCGCCGCCATGCGGGTGGCGATCTCATCCACCTGCTGTTCGTTGAGTGTTGCCAGGGCGAAGGCGTGGCTGATGGTCAGCTTGCCCTTCAGCGCCGGGGTTTTCTCCACGGTTTCCACCATGTAGTTCACCGCCGCCACGCCCGCCGGGCTGGTTTCGTGCAGGTGAATATCCACCCCTTTGTCGTAATCCAGTGCAATCTGGAACATGGTGTCGAGGGATTTCTCCATCGCGCCGTCGACGCTGGTCGGGTCCAGCCCGCCCACGTAGTGCGCCCCGGCCTGCATCGCCTCGCGCATCAGCTTTTCAGCGTTGGACAGCAGCAGGCCATGCTGCGGGAAGGCAACGATTTCGCAGTCAAAACCTGGCTTACGGCGCGCCAGTACCGCCTGTAAATTTTCCAGGTTTTTCAGGCCGGAAACCGGCTCTATGTTGCAGTGGCTGCGGGCGATGGTGGAGCCTTTCGACTGGATCAGGTCGATCAGCTTTTCGGCGCGTTCTTGCGTGTAGGGCTGTAATTCCGGCAGCAGCTTCTGCTCCAGGCGGATCATGTCCTGAATGGTGGTGCCCGCCGGGCGGTTGAGCGACCGCCACGGGCCACCGTAGAAGGTTTTGTCCAGATGGATGTGCATGTCGCGCATCGCCGGGAGCATCAGCTTTTTGCCCGCATCGAAGTGCGGCAGAGTCGCGTCAGCATGGCTGTTGTTATCGCGCAGGGCGACGATCTTTCCGTCTTTGATCTCCAGCGTTTTCAGCTCGGTGCGGGTACTCGTCGCCACGCTGCCGTCGACGTTGAACCCGGCCTCCAGCAGCACGTTGTCGAGATAGTAATGTTTTGCGGTGATGTTCATCGGTTTACCCGTCTCGCAGGTTGCCTTTGCGGTATCCGCAGCATACGCGACGGAACCCGTGGCGCCAAACAGCGCGCAGGCGGTAACCATTTTGCCGCTCTGGCTGATAAACTCGCGGCGGCTTTTATTCTCACTCATCTTATCTTCCTTCATTAACAATGTGGGTGCCGTTTTCGCCACGCAGCGCGGCGGGCAGGCAGTCCGGCGCGGTGATGATCACGCGCTTGCCGCCGTGGTGTAAAAACTCCAGCGAGGCGACGATTTTGGGCAACATGCTGCCCGCCGGGAAGTGGCCTTCGTCCATATAGCGCGTCATTTGCGCCACGTTCACGGTGTCCAGCGCCTGCTGGTTTGGCTTGCCGAAGTTAATGCACACTTTCTCCACGCCGGTGGTGATCACCAGCACGTCGGCGCCGATCTCACGCGCCAGCAGCGCGGTGGAGAGATCTTTATCAATCACCGCGTCCACGCTCTGATAATCCCCCTGTTCACTGCGCACCACGGGAATGCCTCCGCCGCCCGCGCCGATCACCACAAACCCTTTCTGCGTCAGCGCCTTGATTGCATCCGCCTCAACGATGCGCCGCGGCTGCGGTGAGGCCACCACGCGACGATAGCCCCGGCCTGAATCCTCAACAAAATGCCAGTCCGGGTGTGCGAGTTGCAGTTCATCGCGCTGCGCCTCGCTGAAGAACGCGCCGATCGGTTTTGTCGGGTGCGTAAAGCCAGGATCGTTTTTATCCACCTCCACCTGGGTGACGACCGTGACCGCTTTCTGCTCCCCGCGCGCCGCCAGACGGTTGTTAAGCGCCTGCTGGATCAGGTAGCCGATGCCGCCCTGGGTGTCCGCCACGCAGTTTGCCAGCGGGGTCAGCGGCAGCCCTTCCCGCTCGTGGGCGATCTCGGCGCGGCGCAGATCCAGCCCCACCTGTGGGCCGTTACCGTGAGTAAGCACGATGTCATAGTCGGAGGCCAGCATTTCGAGCACTGACTCTGCCACCGCTTTCACCGCCTGCGCCTGATGTTCAACCGACTGGCTGGCGTTGTCTTTGATAATGCTGTTGCCGCCGATGGCGACGACCATAAGCTCTTTCATACATTTTCCTTCGCAACGGTGCGGTATGTTCCCCTCACCCTAACCCTCTCCCCAAAGGGGAGAGGGGACGATTACACCCTCTCCCCTTTGGGGAGAGGGCTGGGGTGAGGGGGCAATGCCTTAAGCTTCAGATACCGGTGCAGCAGCGCTCGCCGCTTCCCGGCTGTCGAGGAAATGCTTCACCACAAACATCCCGCCCATCATCAGGTAGGCCGTGACGAACATCAGGGAACTGCCTTCGGCAAAACCCACCACCGGGGCGTGGATCACGCCAAACAGCGCCAGCAGCGCTCCACCGGCGGCGGCGACAGCCCCGCGCAGCGGTTTGTTGATGATGGCGAAGATGGCGATACAGCCCCAGAGCATGCTGGCGAGCGGCGCGCCGTTGCCGAGATGCATCAGGCCTTCGTAGTAGATCCCTTTGCTGTGCAGCACGTCGGTGCCGATTTTCGCCGCGCTGGTGCCCGCCGCGCTCATCACGCTGTTCATCATGGTCAGCGCCCAGTTGGCGATCCACGGGAACAGGCAGATGAAGATGACGGGCACCTCCACTTTGGGGGTCTCCCGCACCACCTGGTTGGCAGTGACAACGCCGATGAACACCAGAATCGGCACGATGGCGGTCATCGGAATGATGGCGAGCATAAAGGCCCCCAGCCCGAACAGCGGCACGATGAACATGGTCACGCCGGACGCCAGCGTGTAGCCGATGCTGGCCCCCATCGCTTTCCAGCCGGGATGGCCCACGTAAACCGTGACCGGGAACGGATTGCCCATCAGACAGCCGAG
The DNA here is from genome assembly GCF_001875655.1 of Enterobacter hormaechei ATCC 49162. Lineage (NCBI taxonomy): Bacteria > Pseudomonadati > Pseudomonadota > Gammaproteobacteria > Enterobacterales > Enterobacteriaceae > Enterobacter > Enterobacter hormaechei. The sequence continues at coordinate 807,536 of NZ_MKEQ01000002.1, read as the reverse complement.
CATGGAGGCCAGACCGTTCGCCAGCATTACCTTGCGGGTCGGGTACTCATCCCCCGCCGCGTGGGCGCTTTCGATGTTCTCCAGGTCAAAGATGTAGTTCGCCAGCCCCAGCGGAACGGCGGACGCCAGGTACGGCAGCGCGTGCGGCAGCCCCTGCATAAAGCTGTCCACGTGCACTTCCGGCGGGTTAAAGCCGAAGGAGGACATGGACGCTTTAATCGCCTCCGGGCTTTGCAGGCCGGAAATCCAGGCCAGCAGAGTACCGGCAATCAGCAGCAGCAGGCCGGTCGGGATACGGGCGAAAATCGGCTTTTTACCGAACCAGTTGATAAAAATCAGCAGCAGAACAATGAACGACACGGTGGGCGCTTCGAACGCCTGCAACATCGGGTTCATCGCCAGCAATAGCAGGCCAAGACCGGACAGGCACGACAGCAGCACGGTGCGCGGGATCATCTTGCGGATGGTCTCCCCGAGGAAGGAACCGCCCGCGAGGATCATCGCTTCCACAAAACACCACACCAGGCCAATCTGAATCGCGAAATCCGCATCGCCGGTTTGCTGGTAGACGGGCATTAAGACCAGGAAGGTCACGGTAAAAATCGACGGCGCGCTCGGGCCGGACGGCAGCGCGGTGACGTCCGTTCGTCCGGTGGCGCGCGCCATTTGCAGGCCAAACCAGGCGTAGCATACGCTCGCCACCAGCACCGCCAGCCCGAAGGCTGGCGCGATGCGTCCATAAACAATCTCCTTCGGGATGCCGACGACAAAAATGAGCAACCCCATCATGGTCAGCAAATTGGTCAGGTTGTTGGTCATCAACCCGAAATACGCCGCCCAGTCACCTCTTTTCCACTCCAGTTTCATGTTTTTCATGGATGCAAGCCTTATAAAAAGTAGCGATCGCGGAAGGTCAACAGCGCCTTTTCAAAACAGCTAAACGGCGGGTGAACGATGCCCGCCCCAATCATGCCGATGCCCGCATCTTTATGGGCAATGGCGGTATTGATGACTGGCAGGATGCCGCTGCCCGCCACTCGGGTGATGTCGATCGCGGTCGGGATGCCCATAAACGACAGCAGCGGAATGGTGACGTTCGGGTTTTCGCCGAGGGTGATTTCGCGCATCTGGCGAGAAAAATCGATGGCTTCCTCCACCGTGCCGCCCACCAGCGCAACGATGGCCGGGGCCGTCGCCATCGCAAAGCCGCCGATACCGTAGGTTTCGGTGATGGCGCTGTCGCCAATATCCAGCCCGGAATCTTCCGGCTTATAGCCCGCGAACATCGGACCAATCACCTGCTGCGCCGGGCCGGTGAACCACTGCCCCGGCAGGCCGGAGACGCGCAGGCCGAATTCGTAGCCGTTGCGCGCCATGGTGGTGACCACGGTGCTGTACTCAATGTCGTGCGCGGCATCCAGCGCGGCCTTACACATCGCCATCCACGTCGGACCGGAGAAGTAGTCGCTGCTGGCGACAAACTCGAACACCTCACGCTGCTGCGCCACCGGATAGCCCGCCTGGATCAGCCCCGGCGTCAGCGCCTGGATCAGCAGCGTGGTGCCCGCGTTGTTGCGGTTGTGGCACTCGTCGCCCATATGCAGCGCCTGGGCCAGCATCAGGCGCAGGTCGATTTCGCCGATGATGTTCATGGCGTCGCGCAGCATCGGGCCGAGCACGTCACGCATCCAGTTCAGACGGTCAATCACGCTCTGGTCGTTCGCGCCCATGCGCAGGATCTTCGCCATCTGCTCGCTGAGGTTGGTGAAGGCGCGGTTGCCGTACGTTTTGTTCTCAACGATGTGCATAAACATTGAGGCAGAGGTAACGCCCGCCATGGAGCCGACGCAGTCGTGCTCGTGGCACGGCGAGAAGGTGATGTCGCCGGAAGCCGCCAGCCTTGCCGCGTCCTCCAGATCCGTCGCCAGCCCTTCAAACACCAGCGCGCCAGTCACCGCGCCTTTCATCGCCCCGCACATGTTTTCCCAGGTGACCGGCGGACCGGCATGCAGAATGGTCGTACGGGTCATGCCCGGCACCACGTTAATGGCCTGGTCATAGCCCACCAGCACCGGATGGGACTGAATAATCCGCTCAAGGGCAATTTGGTTGGCGGCAGCGATCTTCTCTGCCAGCGGTTTTTCCGCCAGCTGGTCGAGCGCCTCCACCACCTGCATATTGCCCTGCCCCGGCGGCGTCCAGTCGAGCTGGGTCACGGGAACGTGCTGTTTTTTGAGGTCGTCGCTGAACATCGCAATGCCGACGTTAATCACGTTCAGCGGCTGGTTGAATAAGGTGGTCATTATGCTCTCTCCCCTTTGCAGACAAATTCGCGTGCCAGTAATCCGGTATTGGTGCTGCTGCTGGCCCAGATGACGCCTGCGTCAGTCAGCAACTGGCATTGCTGCGCCAGCGACTGCGGATCCAGGTCGGTGCCGAGCACGTAGCCGAGGATCTCCAGCGGACGGTTATCGGCCTTCGCGATGGCCTGCGCCTCTTTGATCGCCTCGATCATCACTCCCACCGGATCGTCGTGCGCGCCAAAGCCGAGCACGAAGTCCATGACGATGACGCCCACCTGCGGGTCGCGCGCTTCCTGTAGCAGGCGGCTGATGCGGTTGGTTGGGTCAATCATCGGGTGTGGTTTGCCGTTGGTGAAATCGTCGTCACCGAAATCAAGGAAGGTGTGGGCCTGGCTGACGCTGATGTCCTTCAGACGCCTGGCCGGATCCGGCTGGATGTTGCTGTAAACATCGTCAAACTTCTCCAGCGCGGCAAACATCGCTTCGTCGCATAGGGTGCCGCCGCAGAACAGGCCGCGAATGTACTTCTGCTGCGGCGTCAGGCGGGCGCGCACCTCTTCAATCAGCGGCCAGTTGAGCGGGTGCAAATCCAGCGACTCTTTTTTAATGCCGGTAAGCAGCACCGCTTTCAGCGCCGCCTCTTTGGTACCGCGAGCAAACTGCAAGCCGTCTTCATCGGCAGGCGGTTCGTTGCGGCCCAGGAAACAGACGACAACAGGCTTGCGGCAGGCGCGCGCCCGGGCCAGCACGTTCTCTGCCACCGCGGGTGCAGGCGGTTTGGAGATGAGCGCTATCACCTGGGTCGCGTCGTCCGCTTCCAGCATGTCGATGGCATCGAGCATCATCAGGCCACCAATCTTTTCGCTGAGATCGCGCCCGCCAGTGCCAATCAGCTGCGACACGCCGCCGCCGAACTCGTGAATGCGCACGCTCAGCTCCTGGCTGCCGGTGCCGGAGGCGCCAACGATGCCAATCGGCCCGCGACGCACCGCGTTGGCGAAGCACAAGCCCGCACCGTTGATGATGGCGGTCCCGCAGTCCGGCCCCATCATCAGCAACCCTTTCTCATGCGCCAGCTGCTTCAGCGCCAGTTCATCGTCCAGCGACACGTTATCGGAAAAGAGCATGACGTTTAGATCGTTTTCCAGCGCCTGACGCGCTTCCCGGGCGGCAAAAGTGCCGTTGACGGATATCACCGCAAGGTTGCTGTCCGGGCGATGGGCTTTGGCGCTGGCAAGCGTCGCGTAGCGTGCTTCATGGGACCCCGCGCGCTCTTTACGCGTGAATAACGCTTCAATGGCGGCAAGGGTTTCCTCATTCGCCGCGTCGCCTTTAATCACGATCATCAGGTCGCCGTTTTTCGCGTCCGCTAATTCCGGCGTAAGCAGCCCGAGATTTTTTAATACGCCTTTGTTCATTTCCGTCGCCATCGCCACAAATGCCTGCTCGACGCCCGGCAATTTATTGGCTTTGGTGGAAACCGACATTAAGGAAACCGAATCGAAATACGTATTCTTTTTTATGACGATTTTGGTTGGCATTATTTTCACCTGTTTACGATAAAAAGGGGGCCGCCGTCGTGCTAAATGCACGTCGGTAACAATGCGTTTTTTGATTAACGGCCAGCCAGGGGCAGGCTGGCCGAATGCGCTATGCGCCTGCCGCCAGCAGCAGGTCTGCGATCGCGTTGAAGCCTTTTTCCCGCGCCAGTTCGAGCGGGGTTTTGCCGTATTTATCGGTCATGTGCGGGTTCGCGCCGTGATCCAGTAGCAGCTTCACAATTTCCTGCTGCGTTGCGCCGCCGTCGTTTAATACGATGGCTTCCAGCAGCGGCGTCCAGCCGACAAAATTGGTGTGGTTGACGTTGATGTCGGTTTTTTCCAGCAGCTCACGCACGATTTCAACGTGCCCTTTTTCACTGGCAGGTGTAATGCCCACGCCACCAAAGCGCGTCAGGCGGTCGAGATCTGGATTTGCCGGAAGGACAATGCGCAGCAAGGTTAAATCATTGGTCAGGCAACTGATCAGGAAGGGGTTAAAACAGGTCTGGTCCTGTTTATCAATATCCGCCCCGGCGGCAATTAAAAATTCCACACAGGCGTAATGCTTTTTCAGGCTGGCAATAATAATGGCGGTTCTTTTCTGGCGGTTGGTCGCGTTAATATCCACGCCTTTCTCCAGGCAGGCTTTTAGCGCGTCGATATTGCCCTCTTCTGCCGCCAGCAGAAATTCTGTAACCAGTGCAGTTGCAGACATATTCAGACTCCCTCTATTTCACTTCTGATGAGCTGAGAATAGCAACAGCCTGGTCATAAAAGAATCCGCTTAAAAATGATTCATCGACACGCAATTGATTGTTGAGTTAAATTCAACGGTCCGGCAAAAACGTGCGTCTGTGCAACCTTTTTCTTATGGTTTACCGCTTTTACGCGCCTCAGGCTGCATTATCCTTATGGCTGAAAAAGCCTTGCACAGCGCGGGTCTACGCAAAAAGACAGAACTGTGATCGGCATCAACTATGATGTAACGTCGCTGTTAAAATATGTTCAAAACTGATGATGGCCAGGAGGCGTAATATGAATTCCATCTTTACCGAAGAGAATTTGCTGGCCTTCACCACCGCGGCACGTTTTGGCAGTTTTAGCAAAGCGGCTGCCGAGCTGGGCGTGACCACCTCCGCCATCAGTTACACCATCAAACGCATGGAGACCGGGCTGGACGTGGTGCTGTTTGTGCGCAACACGCGCAGCATTGAGCTGACCGAATCCGGTTTTTATTTTTATCGTAAAGCGACCGACCTGCTGAATGACTTCCATGCCATCAAGCGCGGGATTGATACCATTTCGCAGGGCATTGAGACGCGGGTGCGCATCTGCATAAATCAGCTTTTGTATACGCCACGCCATACCGCGCGTTTGCTCCAGGTGCTGAAAAAACAGTTTCCCACCTGCCAGATCACGGTGACGACCGAGGTGTATAACGGCGTCTGGGATTCCATCATTAATAATCAGGCCAATATCGCCATTGGCGCGCCGGATACGCTGCTGGACGGCGGCGGCATCGATTACACCGAAATAGGCGCGATCCGCTGGGTTTTTGCCATCGCACCCACCCATCCGCTGGCGTTCGCCCCGCAGCCCATTTCAGAAAGTCAGCTGCGTCTGTATCCCAATATCATGGTGGAGGACACCGCGCATACCATCAACAAGAAAGTCGGCTGGCTGCTTCACGGTCAGGAGGCGATTCTGGTGCCGGACTTCAACACGAAATGCCAGTGTCAGATCCTGGGGGAAGGTATTGGCTTTTTACCGGAATATATGACGCGTGAGGCGGTAGAGGACGGGCTGTTGGTAACGCGGCGGATCAATAATCCGCGTCAGGATTCGCGCATGCTGCTCGCCACGCAGCATGCGGCGACCGGTCAGGTCACGCGCTGGATCAAACAGCAGTTTGGCCCTGAGGGCGTGCTGACCCGGATCTACAGCGACTTACTGTGGCGTACCTAGCTCTTCGTCTGAACCCAAAACGCGTGGATAAGACCCGGGAAGTAGCCCAGGATGGTCAGAAGAATGTTCAGGATAAATGCCCAGCCCAGCCCCTTGCCAAGCAGCACGCCCAGCGGCGGGAGAATAATCGTAAAGACAACACGCCAAAAATCCATAAAGACTCCGTGCAAGCTAACCAATTGAAAATTATAAAAGACACTTCTCTAAGCGTAGCCAGTTTACGGGTAACTGCCATTCCTCTCTCGCGCTTTTACCAGCCTTTACCCTCTTTACACTGGCTTAAACCCTGCCTTAAATGCTCTACTGTGCGGAACATAACCGTAAGGAAACACAATGTCTCTTCCTCTTATTTCGCCGCAACAGGCAGACGCGCTGATTGCTGAAGGCGCCAAACTTATCGATATTCGCGACCCCGACGAGTATGCCCGCGAACATATTCCGGCGGCGCACTCCATTCCGCTGGATTCGTTACCCGGTGGGCTTAACGCAGCGCCGGGAGAAACGGTGATTTTCCACTGTCAGTCCGGCGCACGAACTTCAAACAATGATGCGCGTCTGGCGCAGGCGGCGTCCCCTGCGCACGCCTTCGTGGTGGAGGGAGGCATTCAGGGCTGGAAACAGGCCGGGCTGCTGACCTTGGAAGATCGATCGCAGCCGCTTCCGCTGATGCGTCAGGTGCAGATCGCCGCCGGGCTGTTAATCCTTTGCGGCGTGGTGCTCGGTTATAGCGTCTCCAGCGGCTTTTTCCTGCTGAGCGGTTTTGTGGGCGCCGGGCTGGTGTTTGCCGGTGTGACGGGCTTTTGCGGTATGGCGCGACTGCTGAAAGTGATGCCGTGGAACCGTCGTACCTGATAAGGAGTATCTGAAAGATTAGGCTGTACCCCGTTCCGGACGTGGGCTATGGTGAAGATCGTTAAAACGATGAGGAGGTGCTATGTTTTCTGTCGGTGATTATGTCCAACCGCGTCAGGGCGGTCCGAAACTGAAAGTGCTCGAAGTGAATGGTGAAAACATTGTGGCTGTACAGGCCAGCAATGAGCAGGGTGAGAAATATCACCTGAAAGCGGCGGACGTGGTGCTGTACTCCGAAGAAGGTGACTTTGGCGTCTGCTAAGGCAATAATCGGGCGGAATACACCGCCCGAATAATCATCAGATCAGGAAATCATCCAGAGATTTACCGTTTGCCAGTGCGGTCGCAATTGGCTTTGGCGTACGTCCCTGACCGGTCCACGTTTTCTCTTCACCGTTCGCGTCAATAAAACGATACTTCGCCGCACGCGCTTTACGTTTTTTCGTCGGCTGACCCGCCTGCGCCAGGTCACTACCTAACAGATCGCTCGGAGAAATACCGTCAGCTTTCATCAGTTCCAGCAGAGCATTAATTTTATCCTGCTGTTCAGCGCGTTGACGCTCTAATTCAGCCTGCTCGCTGCGTTTTTCTTCAGTGACCATCCGGAATTTTTCCAGCACTTCTTCCAGAACGTCCATGGATAATTCACGAGCCAGCGCCCGGAGGGTACGAATATTATTAAGATTCTGTAACGTTAAAGCCATAATAATGAAAAACCTTTCTTCGTGTGTATAACCTGAATCAGGCAACAGAATAATTGATTTTGGTTCTGATATCTACCCACCCTGTCGTTTTGACATTATTGTAAATGTTTTAGAATATCCCGTTAATATAACCCCGAAATATCTGCCTGTTTTAAGGCGTAATATACCGCCCGTTGCCTGGCCAAAAATCCCTGTTTAAAACTGTTCAAGAAATAGTCTCCAATCCCCCATGCAACAGACAATCCACGCACGCACGGGTTAACTAATGGATTGATTTCTATTAACAAAATAGCGTCGGGGAGAGAAAATAACGAAGCGCGCAAAAACCACACAACTTTAGAGAATTTTATGGCTAAAGCGCCTGTAAATAAAAATTAATCACTACTTGTTAGATAAAAGCCAGAGAGATACGCTATACACTCAAAACAAACCAACCTAAAGCACTAAAGGCCGCAGGTAAAACGCCACTTTTTTGTCCTGTTCGAGGAGTTCAGACATGTTCTCACCGCAGTCTCGCCTGCGCCATGCGGTAGCGGATACGTTCGCGATGGTCGTTTACTGTTCCGTCGTGAATATGCTGATTGAAATTTTCCTGTCGGGAATGTCCTTTGAGCAATCCCTCTCGTCGCGTCTGGTGGCCATTCCGGTGAATATCATGATTGCCTGGCCGTACGGACTGTACCGCGATGCAGTGATGCGTGTAGCACGGCGTATTAGCCCGGCGGGTTGGGCAAAAAACCTGGCGGATGTGCTGGCCTACGTGACATTCCAGTCGCCGGTGTATGTGGTTATTTTGCTGACGGTGGGCGCAGACTGGCATCAAATCGCCGCCGCGGTAAGTTCAAATATCGTGGTATCTATGCTGATGGGTGCGGTGTATGGGTACTTTCTTGACTACTGCCGCCGCCTGTTTAAAGTCAGTCCTTATGCTCAGGCAAAAGCGTAAGGTAAGGCGACTGGCCTGTGCCAGTCGCGGAGTTATTGTACGTCGCCAAACAGCCCTTTCAGGAACCGCTCCAGCGCCATACGCGAGCTGAAACCGTGCGGAATACCATAATGCTCATGCGTCTCGCCGCCTAAATAGAGCGGAAATTGCTGATAATGATCGCAGGTTTTAATATCCGAGGCTGGCTCAGCAAATGACAGGCTTCTGTCTTTAAGTGTCGGGTGAATAATGAGAGCCGTACGCCCCATTCTTGCTTCACGGTTGACGTAAACATAATTCTCACCACGGCGATATCCGTACGCTTTTGATGTTACCTCATCCATGGTGAACCCTTCTTTTTCAAGAACGCGCGCCACCTCATCGGGTCGTAAATACATATCTTTTCCTCATTATCATTCCTGCCCGGCAACCTTACAGTATTCAGCATTAGCAGGGCTTTCAGAATATTCCATAAACTGCCCGATAAGCCGTGACTCGCTTCAGATATTACATTTCTGAACTAAACTAAACGGGAACGCAAATTATGGAGGATCGTATGTTTAACAGACCGAACCGAAACGATATGAATGACGACACACAGGATATTCGTAACGATGTCAGCCAATTAGCGGACACGCTGGAAGCCGTATTGAAATCCTGGGGCTCTGATGCGAAGGACGAAGCAGATGCCGCGAAACGTAAGGCTCAGTCTCTGCTGCGTGAAACGCGGGCAAGAATGAATGGGCGCTCACGTACCACTCAGGCGGCCTGCGACATGGCCAGCTGCGCCACCACCTTCGTGCGTGAAAAACCGCTCTGTACACTGGGAACGGTCGCGGCGGTCGGCATTTTTGTCGGCGCCCTGCTTAGCCTGCGTAAGTAAGCACACGTTCTCAGCCCCGGTAGCCTCAGGCGCCGGGGCTTTTCTTTGCCTGAAAGCCTGAAAAACCCGCACAGCCCGCCTTGCCCCGCCAGGCTCATCATTGGGGCCTTATTAATCTGAATTTCCCATATCTTGTGTGGTTGAAACTTATCGCAACTACATCTAGTATTCCCTTTAGCAAGACACACACAACATGACGCGTTTACTCGCGCCGTTCCCTCATTCTAAATGGAAATACGAATCATGAGCATTATTATTTACACTCGTAACGATTGTGTTCAGTGCCACGCCACGAAACGGGCGATGGAGAGCCGCGGCGTGGCATTTGAGATGGTCAATATTGATCACGTGCCCGACGCGGCAGACCTCCTGCGCGCGCAGGGTTTCCGTCAGCTTCCGGTGGTGGTTGCCGGTGAGACCAGCTGGTCGGGCTTTCGCCCGGACATGATCAATCGTCTTGCCGCGCAGGGCGTCAGTGCATGACCAGGCTGGTCTACTTTTCCAGCAGTTCGGAAAACACGCTTCGGTTTATGGAGCGCCTCGGGCTGCCCGCGATACGCATTCCGCTAAATGAGCGGGAGCGGATTCAGGTAGACGAACCCTACATTCTGGTGGTGCCCAGCTACGGCGGTGGCGGCACGGCGGGGGCTGTGCCCCGTCAGGTGATCCGCTTTCTGAACGATCCCCATAACCGGCAACTGATTCGGGGCGTGATCGCGGCAGGCAATCGCAACTTCGGCGAGGCCTTTGCCCGCGCCGGGGATGTCATCTCTCAAAAATGCGGCGTGCCGTATCTCTATCGTTTTGAACTGATGGGGACACAGCAGGACGTAGAGAACGTGCGTAAAGGAGTGAACGAATTTTGGCAACGACAACCGCAGAACGTGTGATTCAGGCGACGCCGGATTACCACGCATTAAACGCCATGCTAAACCTCTATGACCGGGAGGGGCGCATTCAGTTTGATAAAGATCGTGAGGCGGTGGATGCCTTTTTTGCCGCTCACGTACGCCCGAACAGCGTCGTCTTTGGCAGCCAGCAGGAACGTCTCGACTGGCTGGTAAAAGAGGGTTATTACGAAGAGCGCGTTCTGACCCGCTACGATCGCGCCTTCGTGGTGGCCTTGTTTGAACGGGCGCACGTCAGCGGTTTTCGCTTCCAGACGTTTCTCGGCGCATGGAAGTATTACACCAGCTACACCCTGAAAACCTTCGACGGCAAACGCTATTTAGAAAGCTTTGAAGATCGCACCGTGATGGTGGCGCTGACGCTGGCGCAGGGCGATGAAGCCCTGGCCGAAAGACTGACGGAGGAGATCCTCTCCGGCCGCTTCCAGCCCGCCACGCCAACCTTCCTTAACTGCGGCAAAGCCCAGCGCGGCGAGCTGGTCTCCTGCTTCCTGCTGCGTATTGAAGACAATATGGAGTCGATTGGCCGCGCGGTGAATTCGGCGCTACAGCTTTCGAAACGCGGCGGCGGCGTGGCGTTTCTGCTCTCGAACCTGCGGGAAGCGGGCGCGCCGATCAAGCGCATCGAAAACCAGTCTTCCGGCGTCATCCCGGTGATGAAGATGCTGGAAGATGCCTTCTCATACGCCAACCAGCTTGGCGCGCGTCAGGGCGCGGGCGCGGTTTATCTGCACGCGCACCACCCGGACATTCTGCGTTTTCTGGATACCAAACGTGAAAACGCCGACGAAAAAATCCGCATTAAAACCCTGTCGCTCGGCGTGGTGATCCCGGATATCACGTTTAAGCTGGCTAAGGAGAATGCCGAGATGGCGCTCTTCTCGCCGTATGACATCGAACGTATTTACGGCAAAGCCTTTGGCGACGTGGCAATAAGCGAGCTGTACGACGAGCTGGTGGCTGACGATCGCATCCGCAAGAACACCATCAACGCCCGTGATTTCTTCCAGCGGCTTGCGGAGATCCAGTTTGAGTCTGGCTATCCGTACATCATGTATGAGGACACGGTGAACCGCGCCAACCCGATTGCCGGGCGCATCAACATGAGCAATCTGTGCTCGGAGATTTTGCAGGTCAACAGCGCGTCCAGCTACGACGAGAACCTCGGCTACGCGGACGTGGGTAACGATATCTCCTGCAACCTCGGGTCACTGAATATTGCCCACACCATGGATTCGCCCGATTTTGGCCGCACGGTGGAAACCGCCATTCGCGGGCTGACGGCGGTATCGGACATGAGCCACATCCGCAGCGTGCCGTCCATTGAGGCGGGCAACGCCGCATCGCACGCCATCGGCCTTGGGCAGATGAACCTGCACGGCTATCTGGCACGGGAAGGCATCGCCTACGGCAGCCCGGAAGGGCTGGATTTCACCAACCTCTATTTCTACACCATCACCTGGCATGCGCTGCATACCTCGATGAGGCTGGCGCGCGAGCGCAACCAGCGGTTCGCAGGCTTTGAGCAGTCGCGCTACGCCAGCGGAGAGTATTTCAGCCAGTATCTGGAAGGCGACTGGCAGCCGAAAACCGAAATAGTACGCGCGCTGTTTGCCCGCGCCGGTATCACTCTGCCGACGCGCGAGATGTGGCTCCAGCTGCGTGAGGATGTGATGCGCTACGGCCTCTATAACCAGAACCTTCAGGCGGTGCCGCCGACCGGCTCCATTTCCTATATCAATCACGCCACGTCGAGCATTCACCCGATCGTGTCGAAGATTGAGATCCGTAAGGAAGGCAAAACCGGGCGCGTCTACTACCCCGCACCGTTTATGACCAACGAGAATCTGGCGTTATATCAGGACGCGTACGAGATCGGGCCGGAGAAGATCATTGATACCTACGCCGAGGCGACGAAGCATGTGGACCAGGGACTGTCGCTGACGCTCTTCTTCCCGGATACCGCCACCACGCGGGATATCAATAAAGCGCAGATCTACGCCTGGAAAAAAGGTATCAAAACGCTGTACTACATTCGCCTGCGCCAGCTTGCGCTGGAAGGCACCGAAATTGAAGGCTGCGTGTCCTGCGCGCTGTAAGGAGAAAGGATGAAACTATCACGCGTAAGCGCCGTTAACTGGAACAAGATTCAGGATGATAAAGACCTGGAGGTCTGGAACCGTCTGACCAGCAACTTCTGGCTGCCGGAAAAGGTGCCGCTTTCCAACGATATACCGGCCTGGCAAACCCTGAGTCATGCCGAGCAACAGCTGACAATCCGCGTCTTTACCGGCCTGACGCTGCTGGACACCATTCAGAATACCGTGGGTGCACCCGCCCTGATGAGTGATGCGCTGACGCCGCACGAAGAGGCGGTGATGTCGAACATCAGCTTTATGGAGGCGGTCCATGCCCGCTCCTACAGCTCCATTTTCTCTACCCTGTGCCAGACCAAAGACGTGGATGCCGCCTACGCCTGGAGCGAAGAAAGTACGTCATTACAGCGCAAGGCCGACCTGGTGCTGGAATATTATCGCGCCGACGAGCCGCTAAAGAAGAAGATCGCCAGCGTGTTCCTGGAATCTTTCCTCTTCTATTCCGGCTTCTGGCTGCCCATGTACTGGTCGAGCCGGGGCAAGCTCACCAACACCGCCGATTTGATTCGCCTCATCATCCGGGATGAAGCGGTACACGGGTATTACATCGGCTATAAGTATCAGAAAGGTTGGAGAAAGTCAGTCCGGAAAAACGCGAGGAACTCAAAGGTTTTGCCCTCGATTTACTGATGGATCTGTATGACAACGAGCTGAGCTATACCGAAGAGCTGTACGCCGGAACGGGCTGGGAAGAGGACGTAAAAGCCTTCCTCTGCTACAACGCCAACAAGGCGCTGATGAACCTGGGCTACGAAGCGTTGTTTCCACCCGAAATGGCGGAGGTGAACCCGGCGATCCTCGCGGCGCTGTCGCCCAACGCCGATGAAAATCACGACTTCTTTTCCGGGTCCGGCTCGTCCTACGTCATGGGTAAAGCGGTGGAGACGCAAGACGAAGACTGGGATTTTTAATGAATGAATTAACGTTCATTAATTAACTCCACATTTCATTATTTCCAGCCGAATATTCCACGACGGACTACACTGTAATTGCCACGTCATATTCGCCTGAATCACACCGATTCAGGCGAAATTTCCCCATGCCGCAGCAAAAAATTGAGAAAAATTCAAACTGCCCTCAGCCCTTTATTCATGGGAAATTCAGCCGTTTCGCTTGCAGCAAAATTCTGACCTCTGGCCGGTCCAGGGTTGTCTCAGATTCTGAGTATGTTAGGGTAATGCCAGTTAACTATTTACCATGGTAATCATATCGACATAAACAAATAACAGGACACTCTCTATTGCATGGCAATTAAATTAGAAGTGAAGAATCTTTATAAAATATTTGGCGAGCACCCGCAGCGCGCATTCAAATATATTGAGAAAGGCCTTACGAAAGAGCAAATTCTGGAAAAAACCGGGCTATCGCTTGGCGTTAAAGACGCCAGTCTGGCCATTGAAGAAGGCGAGATTTTTGTCATCATGGGATTATCCGGTTCGGGTAAATCCACTATGGTTCGCCTTCTCAATCGCCTGATTGAACCCACCCGCGGACAGGTACTGATTGACGGCGTTGATATCGCCAGAATATCAGACGCAGAACTCCGCGAGGTGCGCAGAAAGAAAATTGCGATGGTGTTTCAGTCATTTGCGCTGATGCCGCACATGACGGTACTCGATAATACCGCCTTTGGCATGGAGTTAGCCGGCACGCCCGCGCAGGAACGTCAGGAAAAGGCCCTTGATGCGCTGCGTCAGGTGGGGCTGGAAAATTATGCGCATGCGTACCCGGATGAACTTTCCGGCGGCATGCGTCAGCGCGTGGGATTAGCGCGCGCATTAGCGATTAATCCGGACATATTATTAATGGACGAAGCTTTCTCGGCGCTCGATCCGTTAATTCGCACCGAGATGCAGGATGAGCTGGTAAAATTACAGGCCAAACATCAGCGCACCATTGTTTTTATTTCTCACGATCTGGATGAAGCCATGCGTATTGGCGACCGTATTGCCATTATGCAAAATGGTGAAGTGGTGCAGGTCGGCACACCGGATGAAATTCTCAATAATCCGGCGAATGATTATGTGCGCACCTTCTTCCGCGGCGTGGATATTAGCCACGTATTCAGTGCGAAAGATATTGCCCGTCGAACGCCAAACGGCATTATTCGAAAAACGCCAGGATTTGGCCCGCGCTCCGCGCTGAAGCTGTTGCAGGACGAAGACCGTGAATACGGTTATCTGGTTGAACGCGGCAATAAATTTGTCGGCGTTGTCTCCATCGACTCCCTGAAAACCGCCCTGAGCGAAAACCAGGGAATCGATGCGGCGTTGATTGACGCTCCGCTTGCCGTGGACGCCGAAACGCCGCTCAGCGAGTTGCTCTCTCACGTGGGCCAGGCGCCGTGCGCCGTACCGGTCGTCGGTGAAGAACAACAGTACGTTGGCATCATCTCAAAACGGATGCTGCTACAGGCTTTAGATCGCGAGGGGACAAACAATGGCTGATCAATCTAACCCATGGGGCACCACTGAAGCAGCGGACAGCGCGGCGCAATCTGCCGATGCGTGGGGTTCCACGCCTGCACCTGCCGATGGCGGCGGCGCGGCAGACTGGCTCAACAGCGCACCTGCGCCTGCCCCAGAGCATTTCAATATTATGGATCCGTTCCACAAGACGCTGATCCCGCTGGACAGCTGGGTCACGGAGGGGATCGACTGGGTCGTTACCCACTTCCGTCCGGTATTTCAGGGGATCCGCATCCCGGTGGATTACATCCTGAACGGCTTCCAGCAGCTGATGCTGGGCATGCCCGCGCCGGTGGCGATTATCCTGTTCTCGCTGATCGCGTGGCAGTTCGGCAGCGCGGGTATGGGGGTCGCCACGCTGATCTCCCTGATTGCCATCGGCGCGATTGGCGCATGGTCTCAGGCGATGATCACCCTGGCGCTGGTGCTGACCGCCCTGCTGTTCTGCGTGGTGATCGGCCTGCCGATGGGGATCTGGCTGGCGCGCAGCCCCCGGGCCGCGAAGATTATCCGTCCGCTGCTGGATGCGATGCAGACCACCCCAGCGTTCGTTTACCTGGTGCCTATCGTGATGCTGTTCGGCATCGGTAACGTGCCGGGCGTGGTGGTGACCATTATCTTCGCCCTGCCGCCGATTATCCGTCTGACCATTCTGGGGATTAACCAGGTACCGGCGGATCTGATTGAGGCCTCGCGCTCGTTCGGCGCCAGCCCGCGTCAGATGCTGTTTAAGGTTCAGCTTCCGCTGGCGATGCCGACCATCATGGCAGGCGTTAACCAGACGCTGATGCTGGCCCTGTCGATGGTGGTCATCGCCTCGATGATCGCCGTAGGCGGACTGGGCCAGATGGTACTGCGCGGTATTGGCCGTCTCGATATGGGACTGGCGACCGTCGGCGGCGTCGGGATTGTGATCCTCGCCATCATTCTTGACCGCCTGACCCAGGCTGTCGGTCGTGATTCACGCAGTCGCGGCAACCGTCGCTGGTACACCACCGGCCCTGTCGGGTTACTCACCCGCCCATTTACAAAATAAGGAACAACGATGCGACATAACGTACTTTTTGCCACAGCGTTTGCGACCCTTGTCTCCACCAGCGCAGTTGCCGCTGACCTGCCGGGCAAAGGCATTACCGTGCAGCCGGTGCAGAGCACCATTTCGGAAGAGTCCTTCCAGACCCAGATTGTCAGCCGTGCGCTGGAGAAACTGGGCTATACGGTGAATACCGCCAGCGAAGTGGACTACAACGTGGGCTATACCTCGATTGCCTCCGGTGACGCCACCTTTACCGCCGTAAACTGGCAGCCGCTGCACGACGACATGTATGCCGCCGCAGGGGGTGACAAGAAATTCTACCGCGAAGGCACCTTTGTGACCGGCGCAGCGCAGGGTTATTTGATCGACAAGAAAACCGCCGATAAGTACCACATCACCAATATTGAACAGCTGAAAGATCCGAAGATCGCCAAATTGTTCGATACCAACGGTGACGGTAAAGCGGACATGATGGGCTGCTCGCCGGGCTGGGGCTGCGAAGCGGTGATTAACCACCAGAACAAAGCGTTCGATCTGGCGAAGACCGTCGACGTGAGCCACGGCAACTACTCTGCAATGATGGCCGACACCATCGCCCGCTTTAAAGAAGGCAAGCCGGTGATCTACTACACCTGGACGCCGTACTGGGTGAGCGACGTGCTGAAGCCGGGCAAAGACGTGGTGTGGTTACAGGTGCCCTTCTCCTCCCTGCCTGGCGAGCAGAAAGATATCGACACCAAACTGCCGAACGGCATGAACTATGGCTTCCCGGTGAACACCATGCATATCGTGGCGAACAAAGCCTGGGCCGAGAAAAACCCGGCGGCGGCGAAGCTGTTCTCGGTAATGAAACTGCCGCTGGCAGACATCAACGCCCAGAACGCGATGATGCACGCGGGTAAATCCTCCGAAGCAGATATTAAAAACCACGTGGATGGCTGGATCAAAGCCCACCAGCAGCAGTTTGATGGCTGGGTGAAAGAGGCGCTTGCGGCGCAGAAGTAAAAACAACACCCCTCACCCTGCCCTCTCCCCAAAGGGGAGAGGGTGTATAAAGTCCCCTCTCCCCTTTGGGGAGAGGGTTAGGGTGAGGGTGATAACCGCACAAACACACACATAACAATTCCCCAACATTCACAATCATTGGTTATTATGTTTCCGGAAAAATAATCACTTAACTCACGATTCCTGAAACTAATGACAAAAACAACTCAAGGGCTTAGCCCCGCACTCATCCTTTTAATGTCCGTGGCAACGGGTCTGGCCGTCGCCAGCAACTATTACGCACAACCTCTGCTCGACACCATCGCACGCGCCTTCGATCTTTCAGCCAGCTCCGCCGGATTTATTGTCACTGCCGCCCAGCTCGGCTATGCGGCCGGGCTGCTGTTCCTGGTGCCATTAGGCGATATGTTTGAGCGCCGGATGCTTATCGTCTCCATGACCCTGCTGGCGGCAGGCGGGATGTTGATCACCGCCAGCAGCCAGTCGTTAACGATGATGATTATTGGCACCGCGCTGACGGGGCTGTTCTCGGTGGTGGCGCAAATTCTGGTTCCCCTCGCCGCGACGCTGGCTTCCCCGGAAAAACGCGGCAAAGTGGTCGGCACCATCATGAGCGGCCTGCTGCTGGGCATCCTGCTGGCGCGAACCGTTGCCGGGCTGCTGGCGAGCCTCGGCGGATGGCGCACCGTTTACTGGGTGGCGAGCGTGCTGATGGTTATCATGGCGCTGGCCCTGTGGCGCGGCCTGCCAAAGGTGAAGCAGGAGAATCACCTGAACTATCCGCAGCTTCTTGCCTCCGTTTTCAGCCTCTTCACCCGGGACAAACTCCTGCGCACGCGCGCCATTCTGGGATGTCTCACCTTCGCCAACTTCAGTATCTTATGGACGTCGATGGCGTTTCTGCTTGCCGCACCGCCGTTTAACTATTCAGAAGGGGTGATTGGTCTGTTCGGGCTGGCAGGCGCCGCTGGTGCACTGGGCGCGCGCCCGGCCGGTGGGCTGGCCGACAAAGGTAAATCGCATATGACCACCTCCGCCGGGCTGGTGTTACTCCTGCTCTCCTGGGCGGCAATCTGGTACGGACATGTCTCAGTGCTGGCGCTGATTGTCGGTATTCTGGTGCTCGACCTCACCGTGCAGGGTGTGCACATCACCAACCAGACCGTGATTTACCGCGTGAAGCCGGAGGCCCGTAACCGTCTGACGGCCGGGTACATGACCAGCTACTTTATCGGCGGCGCGGCAGGCTCGCTGATTTCAGCCTCCGCCTGGCAACATGCGGGCTGGACGGGCGTGTGCGCTATCGGCGCCATTGTGGCGGCGATCAATCTGCTGGTGTGGTGGCGCGGCTATCACCGTCAGGAAGCAATTCACTAAGTTTTACATTGCTTTGGGCCCCCTGGGGTGTAAAGGGGGCCTGCATCTGTTAATGTAACGGTAATCATTTATCCCAGAAATTTTACTGTGGGTGACATATTTACTACCGGCATGAATAGTTCAGACCCCTGTCCTCACATCCCCTCTTTCACGGGTACACACCCCACGCTCTCTGTGCTCACCGGGTCACGGATTTACCCGGCGCTTTCTGATGGTGATATACGTTTGGCGGATATAACCGCACAAATAATTCATTTACATTATTTGTCACTATCGTTACTATATCAGCTGTAATTAATGAGGTTATGCCCAAAATGGATAGTTCGTTTACGCCCATTGAACAAATGCTTAAGTTCCGCGCCAGTCGTCATGAGGACTTCCCGTATCAGGAAATCCTGCTGACCCGCCTGTGCATGCACATGCAGGGTAAGCTGCTGGAAAATCGTAACAAGATGCTGAAAGCACAAGGGATTAACGAGACGTTGTTTATGGCGTTGATTACGCTGGAGTCTCAGGAAAATCACAGCATTCAGCCGTCTGAACTGAGCTGCGCGCTGGGTTCATCCCGTACCAATGCGACCCGTATTGCAGATGAGCTGGAAAAGCGCGGCTGGATCGAACGCCGTGAAAGCGATAACGATCGCCGCTGCCTGCATCTGCAACTGACCGAGAAAGGTCACGAATTCCTGCGCGAAGTGCTGCCACCGCAGCACAACTGCCTGCACCAGCTCTGGTCTGCCCTCAGCACCGCCGAGCGCGACCAGCTTGAGCACATTACTCGCAAGCTGCTCACCCGTCTGGACCAGATGGATGAAGATGGCGTCATTCTTGAGGCGCTGCGCTAACGCGACGATCCGCTCAACATTCCAGATTGCTAAAAGAAAAACTGACAGGCCAGCACGTGAAACTGCTGGCCTTTCTGACAACAGGTCGGCTCAGCCGATGTGAAAATAAAAAGATCGTGGAGAACAACAATGAGCGCAAATGCGGAGAACACCCCCCCGCAGCAACCGGTCAACAAGAAGGGCAAACGTAAGAGCGCCCTTATTCTGCTGACCTTGCTCTTTATTATTATTGCCGTGGCATATGGGATCTATTGGTTTTTAGTCTTGCGTCATGTTGAAGAGACAGACGATGCATACGTGGCAGGGAATCAGGTTCAAATCATGGCGCAGGTGTCAGGCAGCGTGACGAAAGTCTGGGCTGACAACACCGACTTTGTGAAAAAAGGGGATGTGCTGGTCACGCTCGACCCGACCGACGCCCAGCAGGCCTTTGAAAAAGCACAGACGGCGCTGGCCTCCAGCGTTCGCCAGACCCGCCAGCTGATGATCAACAGTAAACAGCTTCAGGCCAATATCGACGTGCAGAAAACGGCCCTGGCTCAGGCGCAGAGCGACCTCAATCGTCGTGTTCCTCTCGGCACCGCCAACCTGATTGGCCGTGAAGAGTTGCAGCACGCCCGCGATGCGGTGGCCAGCGCACAGGCACAGCTGGACGTGGCGATCCAACAGTACAACGCCAACCAGGCGATGGTGCTGGGCACGTCTCTGGAAAACCAGCCAGCGGTGAAACAGGCGGCGACCGAAGTGCGTAACGCATGGCTTGCCCTGCAACGTACCAAAATCGTCAGCCCGATGACCGGCTATGTTTCCCGTCGTTCCGTACAGCCTGGGGCGCAGATTAGCACCACTACGCCGCTGATGGCGGTCGTTCCGGCGAACAATCTGTGGGTCGATGCGAACTTCAAAGAGACCCAGCTGGCGCATATGCGTATCGGCCAGACCGCGACCGTGGTCAGCGATATTTACGGCGATGACGTCAAGTACACCGGGAAAGTGGTCGGTCTGGATATGGGGACCGGCAGCGCGTTCAGCCTGCTGCCTGCACAGAACGCCACCGGCAACTGGATCAAAGTGGTACAGCGCTTGCCCGTGCGTATCGAGCTGGATCCTCAGCAGCTGGCAGACCATCCGCTGCGAATTGGCCTTTCCACGCTGGTGACGGTCGATACCGCCAACCGCGACGGTCAGATCCTCGCAAGCCAGGTGCGCAGTACGCCAGCTTATGAAAGTAACGCCCGTGAAATTAGCCTCGATCCGGTCAATAAGCTGATCGATGACATCGTGAAGGCAAACGCCGGTTAAGCCGAAGGTGAGCGTTATGCAACAGCAAAAGCCGCAAAAACCGCTGGAGGGGGCGCAGCTGGTCATTATGACCATTGCGCTGTCGCTGGCGACATTCATGCAGGTGCTGGACTCCACCATCGCAAACGTGGCGATCCCCACGATCGCCGGGAACCTTGGCTCATCGCTGAGCCAGGGGACCTGGGTCATTACCTCGTTCGGGGTGGCGAACGCCATCTCCATTCCCATCACCGGCTGGCTGGCAAAGCGCGTCGGTGAAGTGAAGCTGTTCCTCTGGTCGACGATCCTGTTCGTGCTGGCCTCCTGGGCCTGCGGCATGTCCAGCAGCCTGACGATGCTGATTTTCTTCCGCGTCATCCAGGGGATTGTCGCCGGGCCGTTGATTCCGCTGTCGCAGAGTTTACTGCTGAACAACTATCCGCCCGCCAAACGCTCCATCGCGCTTGCGCTGTGGTCGATGACGGTGATTGTCGCCCCGATTTGCGGGCCAATCCTCGGCGGCTATATCAGCGATAACTATCACTGGGGCTGGATCTTCTTCATCAACGTGCCCATCGGTGCGCTGGTGGTGCTGATGACGTTACAGTCTCTGCGTGGTCGCGAAACGCGGACCGAACAGCGGCGGATCGATGGTATCGGGCTGGCGCTGCTGGTTGTCGGCATCGGCAGCCTGCAAATCATGCTCGACCGCGGTAAAGAGCTGGACTGGTTCGCCTCAACGGAAATCATTGTGCTGACGGTGGTCGCCGTGGTTGCCATTAGCTTCCTGATTGTCTGGGAGCTGACGGACGATAACCCGATAGTCGATCTCTCGCTGTTTAAATCGCGAAACTTCACCATCGGCTGTCTGTGTATCAGCCTCGCCTATATGCTCTACTTCGGCGCGATTGTTCTGCTGCCGCAGCTGTTGCAGGAGGTGTATGGCTATACCGCAACCTGGGCGGGGCTGGCCTCCGCGCCAGTGGGGTTAATTCCGGTTCTGCTGTCGCCGATTATTGGTCGTTTCGCCCATAAGCTCGATATGCGCAGGCTGGTGACGTTCAGCTTCATCA
Organism: Enterobacter hormaechei ATCC 49162; assembly: GCF_001875655.1. Classification (NCBI taxonomy): domain Bacteria; kingdom Pseudomonadati; phylum Pseudomonadota; class Gammaproteobacteria; order Enterobacterales; family Enterobacteriaceae; genus Enterobacter; species Enterobacter hormaechei. The sequence continues at coordinate 786,214 of NZ_MKEQ01000002.1, read as the reverse complement.
TGTACGCCGTGTGCTTCTACTGGCGCGCGTATACGTTCGAGCCGGGAATGGACTTTGGCGCCTCCGCGTGGCCGCAGTTTATTCAGGGCTTTGCCGTGGCGTGCTTCTTTATGCCGCTGACCACCATTACGCTCTCCGGCTTGCCGCCAGAGCGGATGGCGGCGGCATCAAGCCTGTCGAACTTTACCCGTACGCTGGCGGGTTCCATCGGGACGTCGATTACCACCACGCTGTGGACCAACCGGGAATCGATGCACCATGCCCAGCTGACCGAAGCGGTGAACCCGTTCAACCCTAACGCTCAGCAGATGTATAGCCAGCTTGAGGGGATGGGGATGACGGAGCAGCAGGCGTCCGGCTGGCTCGCCCAGCAGATCACCAACCAGGGGCTGATTATCTCGGCAAACGAGATTTTCTGGATATCGGCGGGGATCTTTATCGTCCTGCTGGGGCTGGTGTGGTTTGCCAAACCACCGTTTGGGGCCGGTAGCGGGGGGGGTGGGGCGCACTAGCCCTGTGCACGGGTTGCCGGGTGGCGGCTACGCCTTACCCGGCCTACCATAACCGGCACATCCGTAGGCCCGGTAAGGCGTAGCCGCCACCGGGCAACAATCGCCCCCTTGTCCAAAACGCGACAGCGATTGTCAGTTCCGATAAAGCAGCGCGCCTGAAATCGATTCACGATAGTGAAAAGACAACAGGAGCGCATCATGCTGAACACCCCCGCCGACAAATACCAGCCTTACCCCACCCTTTCGTTGCCCGACCGCCGCTGGCCGGAGCAGACGATCACCCGCGCCCCGCGCTGGCTCTCAACCGATTTACGCGACGGTAACCAGGCGCTGGCCGAGCCGATGGACAGCGCGCGCAAGCTGCAATTCTGGGATCTGCTCCTGAACTGCGGGTTTAAAGAAATAGAAGTCGCTTTCCCGTCCGCCTCGCAGACGGACTTTAATTTTGTGCGTCAGCTGATTGAGGAGAACCGCATCCCGGATGACGTCACCATTCAGGTGTTAACGCAGGCGCGGGACGATCTTATCCATCGCACTTTCGACTCCCTGCGCGGCGCGAAGCAGGCCACCGTTCACCTGTATAACGCCACCGCCCCGCTGTTCCGCCGTCTGGTGTTTGGCATGGAGAAAGCGCAAATCGTCGAGCTGGCGACGCGCGCCACCCGCCTGATTCGCCAGCTGTGCGAAGAGAACCCAGAAACCCGCTGGCAGTACGAATACTCCCCGGAAACCTTCTGTTTTACCGAGCCTGAGTTCGCGCTGGAGATTTGTGAAGCCGTGGCGGAGATCTGGCAGCCATGTGCGGCGCGTCCAATGATCATCAATCTACCGGCTACCGTCGAAGTGAGCACGCCGAACGTCTATGCAGACCAGATCGAATATTTCTGCCGCCACTTCAGCCGCCGCAGTGACGTCTGTATCAGCGTGCATCCGCATAACGATCGCGGTACCGGCGTTGCCAGCGCGGAGCTGGCCGTCATGGCCGGGGCTGACCGCGTGGAGGGCTGCCTGTTTGGTAACGGTGAGCGCACGGGCAACGTCTGCCTGGTGACGCTGGCAATGAATCTCTACAGCCAGGGCATTAGCCCGAATCTGGATTTCAGCGATATGAATCGGGTGGTTGAAACGGTAGAGACCTGCAACCAGCTGCCGGTACATCCGCGCCATCCGTGGGCCGGTCGGTTGGCCTACACCGCCTTCTCCGGCTCGCACCAGGATGCCATCAAGAAAGGTTTCGATGCCCGTAAGCCTGACGAGCGATGGGAGATGCCCTATCTGCCCGTCGACCCGCAGGATATTGGCTGTACCTATGAAGCGGTGATCCGCGTGAACAGCCAGTCAGGAAAAAGCGGAAGCGCCTGGCTTATTGAGCAAAACCACGGCCTGAAATTGCCTCGCGCCCTGCAACAGGATTTTAGCCAGCACGTGCAGCAGGAAACGGATAGCCATGGAAAAGAGATGACGCAGAATGCGCTCTGGCAGCTGTTCCGTACCCGCTACGGTCTGGTAACTGCACCGCAGTTTGCGCTGCAATCCTACCGCAGCGACAGCCAGCAGGACGGCCAGCTGCGGCTGACGGCAAGCGTCGCCACGCAAGGGGGCACCCGCCAGCTGGAGGGTCAGGGTAACGGTCTGCTCTCCGCCGCCGCACACGGTTTAAGCCGCTGGGTTAACGCGCCGTTTGTGATTAAGGATTATCACGAGCATACGTTAGGCGAACGCAGCGACAGCCGCTCGGTGGCCTATATCCGCTGCCTGTTCCAGGATGGCACCAGCCGCTGGGGCGTGGGCATCGACAGCGACGTGGCGCGCGCGTCGATTCAGGCGCTTTTCAACGCGGTCAGTCGTTCCTGAAGTAATCGCTGGGTGAGAGGCCCATCACCCGGCGAAACATTGCCGTGAAAGCACTGTGGCTGCCATAACCCAGATCCAGCGCCACGCGCAATACCGGCTGGCCCTGTGCCAGCCGCACTAAGGCCTCAAGCAGTCGCGCCCTTCTCACCCACTCGCCATAGCTCACGCCCGTCTGCTGCTGGAAATGGCGGTTCAGCGTGCGTTCGCTCATCCCCACAATACCTGCGGCCTGCGTGCTGCTCCAGCTGTCTCCTGGAACCTCCCGAATCTGCTGGCAAAGACGGCGCAGCGCTTCGCTTTCCGGCTCGGGCAGGTGAAACGGCAGTACCGGCATAAGGCGAATTTCATCGAGGATCAGCTCATAAACACGTTCATCGCGGCTTCCGGGTGCGTAAGATTCAGGAAGCGTCAGGGAGGTCAGGATCAGCTCGCGCAGCAGGGGCGAGATCTGCACGATCTGGCAGGTCGCCGGGAGATCGGCGCGCGCCAGCGGATCGATAAACAGCGTGCGGGCAGCAACGTTGCCGGTGATGCGCAGGGCGTGCTGCGTACCCGCAGGTAGCCAGACGCCGCGACCGGGCGGCACTACCCAGCAGCCGGATGCGGTATCCACCCGCACGACACCGGTAAGGCTGTGCAGAAGCTGCGCGCAGTCGTGCTGATGCCACGGCTCGCTGTCGCCATGAACATAATCATGGGAAAACGGCACAAGCGGGCGATGGGTAAAGGAGAAGGTGGTGGTTGTCGTCATCAGAATTGTAGGCCCGGTCAACGAAGCACCGGGCATCCACAGGCACGATACTAAATGTGCAGTTCCTGAAGTTTTTCTTTTGGCAGGGCCAGCTCGTCGTTGCTGTTTACACGCACATCACGTTCGATGATATGACGGGCAATCTCCTGGGCTTCTTCCAGAGAGTGCATCTGGTAGGTGCCGCACTGGTAAACGTTCAGCTCAGGGATCTGGTTCTGCTCTTTCACCTTCAGCACGTCTTCCATGGCCGCTTTCCACGCATCGGCAACGCGTTTCTCTTCAGGCTGACCAATCAGGCTCATGTAAAAACCGGTGCGGCAGCCCATCGGAGAGATATCGATGATCTCCACGCCGTTGCCGTTCAGGTGGTCGCGCATGAAACCAGCGAACAGATGTTCCAGCGTGTGAATACCTTTCTCTGGCATCACTTCTTTATTGGGCACGCAGAAGCGCAGGTCGAAAACGGTGATCGTGTCGCCGTGCGGCGTGTTCATGGTCTTCGCCACGCGGACTGCTGGTGCTTCCATACGGGTATGGTCGACAGTAAAGCTATCTAATAACGGCATACGTCACCTCCGGTAGTGATTTTTTTTAAAATAAACTGAACTCTTCTACAGAATGCGCGTCTGAGTATATGAAAGACGCGCATTTGTTATCATCATCCCTGAATTCAGAGATGTATATTTTGGCCACAGCGATGTGGCCTTTTTCTTTTCTGCTTAAGCCTGCTTCGCCAGAAACGCCTCAAACGACTCCGTATCCGCCGCTTCGACCTCTTTCTGACGCACAACGGACGCATCGCGCTCTGCCACGAAATCCGCTTCGCTCAGGATCTCTAACGGCTCCTGCATCAGCATCTCACGGTACTCCGCTGCGAGTGAACGCCCTGTGCCACCAATTCCCTGCTCAATCATAGAACGCAGAATGCGAGCTGAGAATGTCAGTTCCGGGTTATTAAAGCTTTCAACCAGTTCATCACAGACCTTCTGGTAAGCTTCGCCGCCGTACACGCTATCCAGCGTCTGGGCAACGCGCTTCAGGTCGTGGAACAGATCTTTCCCCACCTTAGCCAGCGGGAACTGGGCCGTTTCACAGCCAATACCTAACGTCAGGCCCGGCTTGCGCCCTTCCAGAATCACGCGATTCCAGTTGGTACGGGTACACAGCAGTTCGTCGGAACTCATTTCCGGCGCATCCGCCAGTACGCACCAGACCATAAACAGGTCGAGGAAGCGAACCTGCTGCTCGTCAACGCCAATCGGTGAGAACGGGTTGATATCCAGCGAGCGCACTTCAATGTATTCGATGCCGCCGCGCTGTAGCGCATCTGACGGCGTTTCACCGCTGCGCGTCACGCGCTTCGGACGAATCGGCGCATACAGTTCATTTTCAATCTGCAACACGTTGCTGTTAATTTGCAGGCGTTTACCGTATTTTTCGAGGCCGATTTTTTCGTACTCTTCCGACGGGGTTTTGATCGCCCGCTTCAAGCCTGCCACATAATCGTGCAGATCGTTAAACGTAATTCCGAGATTGCTTTGCGATTTATTGGTATAGCCAAGATCGCTCAGGCGCAGGGAGGTCGCGTACGGCAGGTAATACATGCCACACTCGGTCTTCTCGAACGGCAGTGCGGTCGGCTTCCCTTGCAGGAAAGATGAACAGATGGCTGGCGATGCGCCGAACAGATATGGAATAACCCAGCCAAAACGGTAATAGTTGCGGATCAGGCGGAAGTAGCCCGCGGAGATCGCCTCTTTATCCGTTTCACCGCATTTCGCCTGCCAGAACGCCATCGGCAGAGAGAAATTGTAGTGCACGCCAGAGATCGTCTGCATCAGTGCGCCGTAGCGATTTTTCAGGCCTTCGCGGTACAGCGTTTTCAGCCGACCGATATTCGAGGTGCCGTACTGCGCCAGCTCAATATCCTGCCCCTGCTCGATATAGCACGGCATGCTGAGTGGCCACATGCGCTCGTCGCCGAGGTTGCGGGCGGTGAAGCGATGCACGTCGCGCATGATCGTCAGCATATGATCAATATCACCGTCTACTGGCGTGATGAACTCCAGCAGCGCTTCGGCGAAATCGGTTGTGATCCATTTATGTGTCAGCGCCGAGCCTAACGCCTTCGGGTGTCCCGTTGTCGCTAAGCTACCATCCGCATTTACGCGCAGCGTTTCGCGCTCAAGCCCACGCTGAATCCCCTTCAGTGCCTGAGGGTGATTTTCCAGCCAGGCCAGCGCCTGTGATACGTCCGGGATCAATTTGACCTCCCGCCTGTCAAAAAATTGTCACTCAGCATAATTGTAATGGTTGACGATTGAAGGTCGCGAATTCATTCCACCAATTAGTGCCACCACGTCATACCCTGTAGTGTTACCCATGCCAGTAAAACATAGCGTAACGCCTTGCCAAGGCACAAAAAAAAGAGCACTGGTCCCCAGGAGATGCGCATCCATCCCGCCAGCAGACACAGTAAATCGCCTATTACAGGCATCCAGCTTAATAACAGCGTGGCAGCGCCATAGCGTTTTAGCCAGCCCACTGCCTTTTCCTGCCAGCGAGATTTTTCGCGTAGCGGAAAGAAACGTCCAAGAATAACGTTAGTCAGCCCTCCAAGGCTATTACCCATTGTTGCTATTAAGACCAGCAACCAGGGCTGACTCACGCCGGACAACAGCATCGCCACCAGCACCACTTCCGAATTCCCCGGTAAGAGGGTGGAGCTTAAAAAACTGCTGACGAATAATGAAGCGAGTGACAGCGCGTCACTCACAGTAAGCGAACATCCACCGCCGCCATTCCGGCATCACGCGCAGCCTGGATGCCAAAGTCGGCATCTTCAAAGACAACGCATTTTGCAGGCTGGACACCCATTAATTCTGCGCAGAGCAGGAAGGTGTCTGGTGCGGGTTTGTGATGTTTAACATGATCGGCGGCAACGACGGCAGAAAAATAGTGGCGCAGGCCGAGGTGGTTGAGGAGCGCTTCAGCTATCGCGCTCTCGCTGCCCGTGCCGACAGACATAGGACGACGCCCATGCCACTCTTTGACGACGTCAATGAGCGGTAAAGGCTGCACGGTGTCTAACAGTATGGCTTTTACCGCATCGGTTTTTTCACGCGCGAGCTGGTGTGGGTCGAGATCGGCCTGATTCAGCTCAATCACGGCTTGTGCGATACGCCAGGTGGGCGATCCGTTGAGGGCAATCATCGCCTGCAAATCGAAACGCATGCCGTAACGGGCCAGGACGTCGGTCCAGGCCAGACGATGCGTGGGTTCGGTATCCAGGAGGGTGCCATCCATGTCGAAGATCAAACCGTCATACTGTGCGTACATCGTGCTCTCGCTAAACGATTAACAAAGCATTACTTTATCGTAAAAGGGGATTTTTGTCGCTGACAGAGAGTGTGATTGCTGACGAAACGTCGAAGGAATAAACAAAGGGGGAGAAGATGGTGCATCCGGGAGGATTCGAACCTCCGACCGCTCGGTTCGTAGCCGAGTACTCTATCCAGCTGAGCTACGGATGCATCGGGATTTACTACTGTACTGCTCGATATTCATATCACTTCAAAAGCAATATGAAGTAAAAGATGGTGCATCCGGGAGGATTACTCGGCTGCGCCTCGCCCTTCGGGCCGTTGCTGAAGCAACGTTATCCTCCCTGGTGCTTGCGATTAACTCGCAGACCTTGAAACCACAGCATCGCTGTTATCCAGGAGAATATGGTGCATCCGGGAGGATTCGAACCTCCGACCGCTCGGTTCGTAGCCGAGTACTCTATCCAGCTGAGCTACGGATGCATCAGGGAACTGCTTTCAGAAATAGTAAATGGTGCATCCGGGAGGATTCGAACCTCCGACCGCTCGGTTCGTAGCCGAGTACTCTATCCAGCTGAGCTACGGATGCATCGGGATTTACTACTGTACTGCTCGATATTCATATCACTTCGAAAGCAATATGAAGTAATAGATGGTGCATCCGGGAGGATTCGAACCTCCGACCGCTCGGTTCGTAGCCGAGTACTCTATCCAGCTGAGCTACGGATGCATCGGGATTTACTACTGTACTGCTCGATATTCATATCACTTCGAAAGCAATATGAAGTAATAGATGGTGCATCCGGGAGGATTCGAACCTCCGACCGCTCGGTTCGTAGCCGAGTACTCTATCCAGCTGAGCTACGGATGCAAAATGGCGGTGAGGCGGGGATTCGAACCCCGGATGCAGCTTTTGACCGCATACTCCCTTAGCAGGGGAGCGCCTTCAGCCTCTCGGCCACCTCACCACACAACGCCTCTTTCGAGTGTTTCGAGCAACTCGTTAAGAGCTTCTCGTCGCTGCGTGGCGCATATATTACTTTCTGGGACTTATAAGTCAAACAATTTTCCACATGCTTTTTTCGTTTGCACAATTCGCACGCAATTCGCATGTAAAAGCCGCAAAGAGAGTGTTTTATAAGCGGATTTTGCAGGCATCTTCACAGAAATCTGTTAAGAGAAGCGCGTCATTTGGATGAGATAAGATTATGAGAGTGGTCAAAAACGAAGCGTTTGAAATAGAACGGTAACTTTATGCAGGAAAAATAGCAGGAGGGTTGCGTCTCGCCCGACAGCGAGACGCGACAATATCAGTAACTGGACTGCTGGGATTTTTCAGCCTGGATACGCTGGTAGATCTCTTCACGGTGGACAGATACTTCTTTAGGAGCGTTAACACCAATACGTACCTGGTTACCCTTTACCCCTAAAACTGTCACGGTGACCTCATCCCCAATCATGAGGGTCTCACCAACTCGACGAGTCAGAATCAGCATTCTTTGCTCCTTGAAAGATTAAAAGAGTCGGGTCTCTTGTATCCCGGCATTATCCATCATATAACGCCAAAAAGTAAGCGATGACAAACACGTAAAGTGTAAGCAGTCACGGCATCACATTCTGTTAAACGTAAGTTTAGCCGATATACACAAACTCAACCTGACTTTATCGTTATCGATAGCGCAGTGAGCAAGACGCCATAACGTTACCGCTATGGCGTCTGCTTGTGCTTTGTAGTTATTACAGTTTCGCGCTTACCCAGCTTTCAACGCTGGCTAATGCCGCGGGAAGTGCCGCCGCATCCGTACCACCGGCTTGCGCCATGTCCGGACGACCGCCACCTTTGCCCCCCACCTGCTGGGCGACCATACCAATCAGTTCCCCTGCTTTAACACGATCCGTCACATCCTTAGAGACGCCCGCAATCAGAGAAACCTTACCCTCTGCGACCGTTGCCAGCACGATAACCGTTGAACCAAGCTGGTTCTTCAGATCGTCGACCATCGTACGCAGCATCTTAGGCTCAACGCCCGCCAGATCGCTGACCAGCAGTTTGACGCCCTTAATGTCTACCGCTTTGCTGGAGAGGTTTGCGCTCTCCTGCGCCGCAGCTTGTTCTTTCAGCTGCTGGAGTTCTTTTTCCAGCTGACGGGTACGATCCAGCGCGACACGCACTTTCTCGCCCAGGTTCTGGCTATCGCCTTTCAGCAGCTGCGCAATCTCGTGCAACTGGTCGCTCTGCGCATGCAGGCTGGCGATTGCGCCTTCCCCGGTCACCGCCTCAATACGACGTACGCCTGCCGCCGTACCCGACTCGGAAACAATACGGAACAAGCCGATGTCACCGGTGCGGGATGCGTGAGTACCGCCACACAGTTCGGTAGAGAAGTCGCCCATGCTCAGCACGCGAACGCGGTCGTCATATTTCTCGCCAAACAGCGCCATCGCACCTTTCTTCTTCGCGTCCTCGAGATCCATAACGTGGGTTTCGATTGGCAGGTTACGACGGATCTGGGCATTCACCAGGTCTTCCACCGCACGGATTTCAGAGGGCTTCATCGCTTCAAAATGAGAGAAGTCGAAACGCAGCACTTTGTCGTTAACCAGAGAACCTTTCTGGGCAACGTGGGTACCCAGCACGTCGCGCAGAGCAGCGTGCATCAGGTGGGTTGCCGAGTGGTTCAGACGAATGCGCGCACGGCGAGCTTCGTCAACGTTGGCCTGAACGCCCTCGCCCACTTTCAGAGAGCCTGAAACCAGTTTGCCCTGGTGACCAATTGCCTGACCGTATTTCTGGGTATCGCTTACGGTGAAGCTAAAGCCATTGCCTTTCAGTTCGCCTTTATCGCCAACCTGGCCGCCCGATTCCGCATAGAACGGCGTTTTATCCAGGATAACAACCGCTTCCTGGCCCGCGCTAATGCTATCTACGGCTTTACCGTCAACAAACAGCGCGGTCACGTTGCTGGTCAGGGCCAGCTCTTCGTAGCCTTTGAATTCAGACGCGCTATCCACGCGGATCATCGCGTTGTAGTCCGCGCCAAAACCGCTGGATTCACGCGCACGACGACGCTGCTCTTCCATTGCAGCTTCAAAGCCTGCTTCGTCAACTTTGATGTTGCGCTCGCGGCAAACGTCCGCGGTCAGGTCAACCGGGAAGCCGTAGGTGTCGTACAGGCGGAAAGCGGTTTCGCCATCCAGCGTGTCGCCCTTAAGCTTCGCCAGTTCGTCGTCCAGCAGCGCCAGACCGCGCTCCAGCGTACGGGCAAACTGCTCTTCTTCGGTTTTCAGAACCTGCTCAACCTGCGCCTGCTGGCGTTTCAGTTCATCGCCAGCAGAACCCATCACGCCAATCAGTGGCCCAACGAGTTTATAGAAGAAGGTGTCCTTCGCGCCCAGCATGTTGCCATGACGGATCGCACGACGAATGATACGACGCAGCACATAGCCACGGTTTTCATTCGACGGGATAACGCCGTCAGCAATCAGGAACGCACAGGAACGAATGTGGTCAGCGATAACGCGCAGTGATTTGTTGTTCAGATCGGTCGCGCCCGTTACGTCAGCAACGGCTTTGATCAGGGTGCTGAACAGGTCAATCTCGTAGTTGGAGTTAACGTGTTGCAGAACAGCCGCGATACGCTCCAGACCCATACCGGTATCGACGGACGGTTTTGGCAGCGGCTCCATGGTGCCATCAGCCTGACGGTTGAACTGCATGAAGACGATGTTCCAGATCTCAATGTAGCGATCGCCATCTTCTTCCGCGCTTCCCGGAGGGCCGCCCCAGATGTGGTCGCCATGATCGTAGAAGATCTCGGTGCACGGCCCGCACGGCCCGGTGTCGCCCATCTGCCAGAAGTTATCAGACGCGTAAGGTGCGCCTTTGTTGTCACCGATACGAATGATACGTTCGCGAGGGATACCCACTTCTTTTTCCCAGATGTCGAACGCTTCGTCATCGGTCTCGTACACGGTCACCCACAGACGCTCTTTCGGCAGATTAAACCAGTTTTCACCGGTCAGCAGTTCCCACGCGTACTGAATGGCGTCGTGTTTGAAATAGTCGCCGAAGCTGAAGTTACCCAGCATTTCGAAGAAGGTGTGGTGGCGCGCGGTGTAACCGACGTTTTCCAGATCGTTGTGTTTACCGCCCGCACGCACGCAACGCTGTGAGGTTGTGGCGCGGGAATAATTACGCTTGTCGAGACCAAGGAACACATCCTTGAACTGGTTCATCCCGGCGTTGGTAAACAGCAGAGTCGGGTCATTGTTCGGTACCAGGGAGCTGCTGGCAACAACCTGGTGTCCCTTACTATGGAAAAAATCGAGAAACGCCTGACGGATCTCAGCGGTGCTCTTGCTCATAATTATCCTGAAATCAAGCTAACGAAATGTCGCAGCAGATCTGTATCTGTAAACAGTTGGACGGACCAGCTACTGGAAAAAGTGGGAATAAGATAAGTTTTCTTTAGTGGGAAGTAAAATCCCGCATGCGTTCAATCGGTAAAATTACGCCAGATATCCTGAATATCTTCCATCAGGAAGCCGCGGTAGAGCAAAAAGCGCTGGATTTTGACTTTTTCTGAAAATTCACGCGGCAGCGGCTCACCATACTTTCGTACCGCCTGCTCACGCGCCAGTTCGCACCAGTCAATTTCACTTTCGCGCATGGCTTTTTCAATTGATTCACGGGCTACGCCTTTCTGGTTCAGCTCCTGGCGGATACGCGCTGGCCCATAGCCTTTACGACCACGGCTGGCGAGAAAGCGAGCGGCAAAACGGCCATCATCCAGATAGTGATGTTCATAGCACCAGGCAACCACGCGGTCATAATCTTCCGCAGTGGCATCAATGTCTTCCGGACCGTTTTTACTAATGACAGGCGCTGACAGTTTCCGCCGCAGCTCCTGTTCGCTATGGTCACGCACGGCAAGAATACGCACGGCCCGATCCAGCAAGCGTGAGTAGGCTGGTCGGCGCGATGTCGGTTCACTCATAAAAAAACCTGTCGATTCAGAAATGCAAAAAGGGCCGCATCAGCAGCCCTTCATTTTTATCCGAGAGGATTAAAAGTCTTCGTTGGTTTCTTCAGCATCCGCGCCGTCGACCACGAAATCAGGTTTAGAGTCCTGGTTGTTCAGCAGGAGTTCACGCACCTTCTTCTCAATCTCTTTCGCCGCCGCCGGGTTCTCTTTCAGCCAGGAGATAGCATTCGCTTTACCCTGACCAATTTTGTCACCGTTGTAGCTGTACCATGCGCCCGCTTTTTCAATCAGCTTCTCTTTCACGCCCAGGTCAACCAGCTCGCCGAGGAAGTTGATACCTTCGCCGTAGAGGATCTGGAACTCAGCCTGTTTGAACGGTGCTGCGATTTTGTTCTTCACCACCTTCACGCGGGTTTCGCTACCGACCACGTTATCTCCCTCTTTCACCGCGCCGATACGGCGGATATCCAGACGGACAGAAGCGTAGAATTTCAGAGCGTTACCGCCGGTGGTGGTTTCCGGGTTACCGAACATGACACCAATTTTCATACGGATCTGGTTGATGAAGATCAGCAGCGTGTTGGACTGCTTCAGGTTACCCGCCAGCTTACGCATCGCCTGGCTCATCATACGTGCCGCGAGGCCCATGTGAGAGTCACCGATTTCACCTTCGATTTCCGCTTTAGGCGTCAGCGCCGCAACGGAGTCGACGATGATCACGTCAACCGCACCTGAACGCGCCAGCGCGTCACAAATTTCCAGTGCCTGCTCGCCGGTGTCCGGCTGGGAGCACAGCAGGTTGTCGATATCAACGCCCAGCTTACGGGCATAGACCGGATCCAGCGCGTGCTCGGCATCGATAAACGCACAGGTTTTACCTTCGCGCTGTGCCGCCGCAACAACCTGCAACGTCAGGGTGGTTTTACCCGAGGATTCCGGACCGTAGATTTCTACGATACGACCCATCGGCAAACCGCCAGCGCCCAGTGCGATATCAAGAGAAAGCGAACCCGTGGAGATAGTTTCCACATCCATGGAACGGTCTTCACCCAGGCGCATGATGGAGCCTTTACCGAATTGCTTTTCGATCTGGCCCAGTGCTGCCGCCAACGCTTTCTGTTTGTTTTCGTCGATAGCCATTATTACTCCTGTCATGCCGGGAGAAGCAACTGCGCTTCACCATGGACTTCTGTTCTGTTGAGGCAATTATACTGTATAGTCATACAGTATCAAGTGTTTTGTAGAAATTGTTGCCAGAGCGTTTTTAACGCGTATTCCGTTGCCTGACGACGTACGCTTTCGCGATCGCCGCTGAAGCATTCCCGGCGGGTGATCCCTTCCCCTTTTGAGGTGGCAAAGCCAAACCAGACGGTGCCGACAGGCTTCACGTCGCTGCCGCCGTCCGGCCCCGCGATGCCGCTGATGGAGATAGCATAATCTGCGCGCGCCTCTTTCAGCGCGCCAATCGCCATCTCGATCACCACCGGCTCGCTGACCGCGCCATGCTGCTCAAGCGTGGCTTCACGCACGCCAATCATCTGCGCTTTAGCTTCGTTACTGTAGGTCACAAAGCCGCGTTCAAACCAGGCGGAACTGCCAGCAATATCGGTAATTGCTTTCGCCACCCAGCCGCCGGTACAGGATTCTGCGGTCGTGATAGTCGCGCCGCGTTGCTTAAGCGCCAGCCCCACCACTTCGCTAAGCTGCATCAATTCATGGTCAGTCATTCTCGCTCCAGGCCTTAGAAAAACATGCAGCACAAGATAGCACTTTCTCGTCAGATATGGGGATGCGCGTCGGGTTTTACGAGGGGGCTTCAGAAAAAAGCCGATGCGGGCGCACCGGCTGTAGCGAGGCTTATTTCATGCTGTTAGCAAGAGTCTTCACATTGTGGCGAAACGCCTTAACGTAGGTGTCCGCCACGCCGCCCTTCGCAGACAATGCTTCCGGGTAGAGTTCACCGCCCGGCTGGGCACCCGTGGCGGTCGCAATCTGCTTGACCAGGCGCGGATCGAGCTGGTTTTCCATAAACCAGGTGTGCACGCCGTCAGCTTTAATCTGATTGATGATTTCGGCTACCTGCGCCGCGCTGGCTTCGCTTTCAGACGACAGCCCCTGCGGCGCCATAAACGTCACGCCGTAGGCGCGGCTGAAATAGCCGAAGGCGTCGTGGCTGGTCAGCACTTTACGCTTTGCCTGTGGGATGTCGCTGAAACGCTTTTTAGCCCAGCCGTCCAGCTGAGAGAGCTGCGCAATATAGGGTTTGCCGGAAGCCTCAAGCGCGGCTTTATCTTCAGGATCGGCCTTCACCAGCCCTGAGAGAATATTTTGCGCATACAGCGCGCCGTTCGCCGCGCTGTTCCACGCGTGCGGATCGGTCACGGTTTTACCGTCCTCTTCCAGCGTGTGCGTTTTCACGCCGTCCGAGGCGACCACCAGTTGCCCTTTGAATCCGGAGGCTTTCACCAGACGGTCGAGCCAGCCCTCCAGCCCCAGCCCATTGACCACCACCACGTCAGCTTTACTCAGCGCCGCGCTGTCTTTGGGCGAAGGTTCGAAGGTATGGGGATCACCGTCCGGCCCCACCAGCGTCGTCACCTTCACACGATCCCCGCCAACCTGCTGCGTGATGTCTCCCAGTATGGAAAAGCTGGTCACCACATTCAGCGTTTTCGCTATTACGCCGTGCGTCATCATGCCGAGCGCGAGCGCGACGGCTAACCCTGTACGTTTCATCGTTTCCCCTTGCGTTAAAAAAGCGTCCGCAGGCTATCCGCCAGCCTGCTGCGCGTGCCAAACAACACTGAAATAAAGAACAACGCGCTGGCGGTCAGCACAATCGAGGGTCCGGCAGGCAGACTCACTGCCCAGGAAAGGCTTAAGCCCAGCCACGCGCAAAAAATACCGCTGATACCCGCCATCAGAAGTAACCCTGGCAGGGTGCGCACCCAGCAGCGTGCCGCCACGGCGGGTAACATCATCAGCCCGACGGCCATCAATGTGCCGAGCACCTGAAAACCGGCCACCAGGTTGAGCACCAGCAGCGCCAGAAACAGACCGTGTAACATCCCGGGCAGCCAGCGCGCGTTCACCTGCAACCACGCGGTATCAAACGCTTCGCTGACCAGTCCCCGATAAAAAATCGCCAGCGTGAGGAGCGTGAACATGCAAACGCCCGTCACAAACAGGGCTGACGCGCTATCCACGGCGAGAATGGAGCCAAACAGAAGGTGAAGCAGGTCGACATTTGAACCGCGCAGCGACACCAGCGTGACGCCCAACGCCAGCGAGCCAAGATAAAACCCGGCAAAGCTGGCATCCTCTTTAAGGGGCGTGCGACGGCTGACCAGCCCGGCCACCAGCGCCACGGCGATCCCGGCAATAAACCCGCCAACAGTCATTGCCAGCAGCGACATCCCGCTGAGCAGATAGCCCACCGCGACGCCCGGCAAAATGGCGTGAGAAAGGGCATCCCCCATCAGGCTCATCCGCCGCAGCTGAAGGAATACGCCCAGCGCAGTGGTGCTGACCGAGAGCGCCAGACAAACCACCAGCGCGCGCCGCATAAAGCCGTACTCAATAAACGGCTGGAAGAAGAGATGCCAGATCATGCCACCCTCACCCGCCCGGTTTTCCACTGGGGAATATCAGCATCCAGGCGTAACGTGTGCGGGAAGTGGCGCGCCACGCGTTCGCTGTCATGCAGAACCGCCAGCAGAGTCTGGCCCTGCATATACATCTCCATCATCAGATCCATCAGCACGTTGCAGGTCGCTTCATCGACGCCGGTGAAAGGCTCATCCAGCATGATCAGCGGCGCCTGCTGCACGAAAACGCGGGCAAACAGCATGCGCTGGAACTGGCCGCCGGAAAGTTCATCAATAGTGGAAAACGCCATCGATGCCAGCCCCACGCGCTCCAGCGCGTCGGCAATACGCATCCGGGTATCCCGACGAAAACCGGCAAAAAGTGAGATTTCAGGCCAGCAGCCCATACTCACCACGTCCTGCACGGTCAGGGGAAATTGCGCCTCCAGCGCGTGACGCTGCGCCAGCCAGCCCACCACCGGACGTCTCCCCTGCCAGCGAAAGGTACCGCTGACGGGCGGAATAAATCCGGCGAGCGTTTTCAGCAGCGTGGATTTGCCGCAGCCGTTGGCCCCGACGATGGCGGTCATGCTCCCGCGTTCAATCACGCCGGACAGCGCGCGCGTAACGGGCTGGCGATCGTACCCCGCCACCAGGTCGTTCATCACGATCATGGCAACGCCACCGCCCAGCGCACGGCCAGGCCGAGAAACAGAATGAGCACCAGCGCCAGCAGCAGTCGGACCGGGGATGAGAGAGAAAACAGGGACATGGATATCTCAATTCAAAATTATGTTATAACATAACAATATCGAAAGGCGATGATGATGTAAACGGCGGGAGTGAAATGGGAGTGTGGCGAAATGTTTCTGCAAACGCCCCTCTCCGGTGGGAGAGAGGCAGAATAAGGGCATCAGGCCGCACCGTGCGTACAGCCATGCCGGGTGGCGGCGTTGCCTTACCCGGCCTACCCGCTGGAACGACTTACTGACTAAACGGTGACGCTGCTGGCACGCGCGCCTGCGACACCGCCAGGCCCAGCTGCCATACCGCCATCGCATAGTGCGTGCTGTGGTTGTAGCGGGTAATGGTGTAGAAGTTCGGCAGCCCGAACCAGTATTGATAACCGGTTCCGACATCCAGACGCAGCAAACTCACCTGGTCAACATTACCCAGCGGCTGCGATGGCGTTAAGCCTGCCGCTGCCAGCTGCGCCACGCTGTATTTGGTTTTAAATCCGTTTTCCAGACCAAACGCTTCGCCGTTCGCCTGCACCGCCACCTGGCCGCCCGGGGTCCAGCCGTGCGCTTTGAAGTAGTTCGCCACGCTGCCGATGGCGTCTTCAGGATCCCACAGGTTGATGTGACCATCCCCGTTAAAATCTACCGCGTACTGCTTATAGGAGGACGGCATAAACTGGCCGTAGCCCATCGCACCGGCAAACGACCCTTTCAGATCCAACGGATCGTCCTGTTCGTCTCGCGCCATCAGCAGGAAGGTTTCCAGCTCGGAAGAGAAATACTCGGCGCGGCGCGGGTAGTTAAAGGAGAGTGTCGCCAGTGCATCGAGGATGCGGGTTTTACCCATAATGCGTCCCCAGCGGGTTTCCACCCCAATAATACCGACGATAATTTCCGGCGGCACGCCGTAGACCTGCCACGCACGGTTCAGGGCGTCTTCATACTGATTCCAGAACACCACGCCATTCTGCACGTTGTCCGGGGTAATAAACTGTTTGCGATAGCGCAGCCATGCGCCGTTTGGCCCGGTCGGCACCTGGGCCGTCGGTGCCTGCCTGTCCATCAGGCGCAGCACGTAGTCCAGACGCTTCGCCTGGGACAAAATGGCATGCAGTTGCTGGCGGTCAAAACCGTGTTTGCTCACCATTTTATCGATGAACTGTTCGGCCGCAGGGTTGTTCGCGAAGTCGCCACCCATCTGCATCATATTGTGCTGCGGCTCAAGCAGGAACCCGCCGGAAGGCGCGCCCGCCGTTTGCTGAACGGCTTCGGTCTTAGGTTTGCTGCTACAGGCGGACAGGAGAATAAGCGCAGGTAACAGCGCTGCATAACGACGCTTGAACATGTGGCATCCATTTAACGAGTTCGGTAAGAACCCAGTATGGTAAAGCATCCGCAACACCTCAAGGAAGCGGTTATGTGGCCGTAAGCAAAATCTTTATCATTGACCACGGTCGGCGCAGGGAGAATGCATTATGATGAGCGCCCCTTCTGTTGGAGCGGGGGATCGGAACGATCGTAACCGGAGAGTAAAATGAGTGATTTTCTGTTAAACGCAGGCCGTCAGACCCTGCTGCTGGAGCTACAGGAAGCCAGCCGCCTGCCGGAGCGTCTGGGCGAGGATTTTGTTCGTGCAGCCAACACCATCATCCACTGTGAGGGCAAAGTGATCGTGGCGGGTATCGGTAAATCCGGTCATATCGGCAAGAAGATTGCCGCGACGCTTGCCAGCACCGGCACCCCGGCGTTCTTCGTGCATCCTGCCGAAGCGCTGCACGGCGATCTGGGGATGATCGAAAGCCGCGACGTGATGCTGTTTATCTCCTACTCCGGTTCCGCCAAAGAGCTGGATCTCATCATCCCTCGTCTGCAAGAAAAATCGGTAGCCCTGTTAGCGATGACCGGCAAATCCCGTTCGCCGCTGGCGCTGGCCGCGAAAGCCACGCTGGATATTTCCGTTGAGCGCGAAGCCTGCCCGATGCACCTGGCACCGACCTCCAGTACCGTCAACACGCTGATGATGGGCGATGCGCTGGCGATGGCGGTGATGCAGGCGCGCGGCTTTAATGAGGAAGATTTTGCCCGCTCCCACCCCGCGGGGGCGCTCGGCGCACGGCTGCTCAACAAGGTTCACCACCTGATGCGCACCGACGATGCCATTCCGCAGGTTAAGCTCGACACCAGCGTGATGGACGCCATGCTGGAGCTGAGCCGCACCGGTCTGGGTCTGGTGGCGGTATGCGATGACGGCGGAAACGTCAAAGGCGTGTTCACCGACGGCGATCTGCGTCGCTGGCTGGTGGGCGGTGGCAGGCTGGAGACTCAAGTGTCTGACGCCATGACCAAAGGCGGGCTGACGTTGAACGCCGACAGCCGCGCCATTGAAGCCAAAGAGGTACTGATGAAGCGTAAAATCACCGCCGCACCGGTGGTGGACGAGCACGGCAGGCTGTGCGGCGCGATCAACCTGCAAGACTTCTACCAGGCGGGGATAATTTAACCCTTAAGCCCCAGACGTTTCGCCAGCCTGTGGAGGTTGGCGACGTCCATCTCCAGCGTCCGCGCGCATGCCGCCCAGCTGCGGTTATTCTGCTCCAGCGCGCGGGTGATCATCTGGCGCTGGAACGCATCCGTCGCCTCGCGCAGGTTCTCGTTCACGCTCTCAGGCATCACCGGCTTCACGGACGACATCGTTTCCTCATGCAGCGCAAAATGGTGCGCATGAATAACCACTTCATCCCCCGAACGCGTTGCCCGCGCCAGCACGACCGCACGGTGGATTGCATGCTCCAGTTCACGCACGTTACCCGGCCAGCCGTAGCTCAGAAGGTGCGTCCTCGCACCGGGGCTTAACACCACGCGGGAAAGCCCCATTTTGAGCCGACACTGTTCGCAGAAAAAGCCCGCCAGCAGCACCACGTCATCCCCCCGCTCGCGCAGCGGCGGCACCGTGAGCGGGAACACGCTCAGACGGTGGAACAGATCGGCGCGGAAATTACCTGCCAGCACCTCTTCGCGCAGATCGCGGTTCGTCGCCGCCAGCACGCGCACATCCACGCGTAAGCTGCGATCGTCACCCACGCGTTGAATATCGCCGTACTGCAACACCCGCAGCAGTTTGGCCTGGAGCGAAAGGGAAAGCTCACCAATTTCATCCAGGAACAGCGTGCCGTTATCGGCCATTTCGAACTTGCCGCTGCGGTTGCTGATCGCCCCGGTAAACGCCCCTTTGACGTGTCCGAACAGCTCACTTTCCGCCACGCTTTCCGGCAGCGCCGCGCAGTTGAGGTACACCAGCGGGTTCACCGCACGGGGCGAGGCTTCATGGATCGCTTTCGCCACCAGCTCTTTACCGGTGCCGGTTTCACCGAAGATCAGCACGTTCAAATCAGACGCGGCGACAATCTCAATCTCTTTTTTGAGCTGTTCCATGCCCGGCGAAAGGCCAATCATTTCGGTGTGCGCTACCTGCTCAAACACCGTCGGGCTACCCGGAAGGATATTCTGGCTCTCCAGCTGTTCTATCAGCAGGGCGTTGTTCAGCGCCCCGGCCGCCAGCGCAGCAATCAGCCGTAGCGCTTCGTCGCTGAAGGTATCGAACTGATCCGGCGACATGCCATCGAGGGTTAATGCGCCAATCAGGTTCTGCCCGGCAAACAGCGGCAGGCCAATACAGGCGTGCACCTTCAGGCTCTCCTGGCCTGGAATAAGCCCGTCGTACGGGTCGGGCAGATCGCTGTCCGCCGGGAAACGCACCACGTCCCCCGCGCGGGCGATAGTTTCCAGACGCGGATGGCCCTCCAGCGTAAAACGCCGCCCGAGTACGTCCTTCGCCAGCCCGTCGATGGCCAGCGGAATAAACTGCCGCCCTTCGTAACGCAGCAGCGCTGACGCATCGCAACCCAGCACGTGACGCAACGTGGAGATCAGCCGTTGAAAACGGTCCTGATGACCAATACCGGTTTGCAGTTCTATGGCGATCTTCGCCAGCACGTCTACGGAAAAGCTCATCTTTGCCTCACTGTCATTTTGACAATGCATAGTGTCATATTGACAATTTTTAAGATAGTCAAAATGACTACCTATTTGGGATCATGAAAACACAATCCCTTACCTTTCAATAAATTAAAAAGTTGGCACGCAACTTGATATAAGCAAACCATCTTATTTGAAAACGCTGTATTACGTTGAGGTTGCTATGTCTATTCTGGTTAAAAATAACATTCATTGGGTGGGTCAACGTGACTGGGAAGTGCGCGATTTCCACGGGACGGAATATAAAACGCTGCGCGGCAGCAGCTACAACAGCTATCTCATCCGCGAAGGTAAAAACGTCCTGATCGATACCGTCGATCACAAATTCAGCCGCGAGTTCGTGCAGAACCTGCGCAGCGAAATCGATCTGAACGACATCGACTACATCATCATCAACCATGCGGAAGAGGATCACGCCGGGGCGCTGACCGAGCTGATGTCTTACATTCCGGATACCCCGATCTACTGCACCACCAACGCCATTGACTCCATCAACGGTCACCACCACCATCCGGAGTGGAACTTCCACACCGTGAAAACCGGCGACACGCTGGATATCGGCAACGGCAAACAGCTGATCTTCGTGGAAACGCCGATGCTGCACTGGCCGGACAGCATGATGACCTACATGACCGGTGACGCGGTGCTGTTCAGTAACGACGCCTTCGGTCAGCACTACTGCGACGAACGTCTGTTCAACGACGAAGTGGATCAGACCGAGCTGTTCGAACAGTGCCAGCGCTACTACGCCAACATCCTGACCCCGTTCAGCCGCCTGGTCACGCCAAAAATCACCGAGATCCTCGGCTTCAACCTGCCGGTGGATATGATCGCCACCTCCCACGGCGTGGTATGGCGTGAAAACCCTACCCAGATCGTCGAGCTGTACCTGAAGTGGGCGGCGGATTATCAGGAAGATCGCATCACGATTTTCTACGACACCATGTCCAACAACACCCGCATGATGGCGGACGCGATTGCCCAGGGCATCAACGAAGTTGACCCGAACGTGGCGGTGAAAATCTTCAACGTGGCGCGCAGCGACAAGAATGAGGTATTGACCAACGTCTTCCGCTCCAAGGGCGTGCTGGTGGGCACCTCCACCATGAATAACGTGATGATGCCGAAGATTGCCGGACTGGTGGAAGAGATGACCGGCCTGCGCTTCCGTAACAAGCGCGCCAGCGCCTTTGGTTCACACGGCTGGAGCGGCGGCGCGGTAGACCGTCTTTCCAGCCGTTTGCAGGATGCCGGTTTTGAGATGTCCCTGAGCCTGAAGGCGAAATGGCGTCCGGATCTCGACGCGCTGGAAATCTGTCGCCAGCACGGTCGCGACATTGCCCGTCAGTGGGCGCTTGCGCCGCTGCCGGAAAACGCCCCCGCTCCGGCTGTTGCGCCGGGATCCGTAGCAGAAGCCGCCCCTGCCACTGCCGACCTCGGCCCTTGCATGCAGTGCAGCGTCTGCCAGTGGATTTACGATCCTGAACTGGGCGAACCGTTGCAGGATGTCGCGCCAGGTACGCCGTGGAGCGAGGTGCCGGACAACTTCCTCTGCCCGGAATGTTCCCTCGGGAAAGACGTCTTTGATGAACTGGCAACGGAGGCAAAATGAGCCACGGCATCGTCATTATCGGCTCGGGCTTTGCCGCCCGCCAGCTGGTGAAAAATATCCGCAAACAGGATGCTAACGTGCCGTTGACGGTGATCGCCGCCGACAGCATGGACGAGTACAACAAGCCTGATTTAAGCCACGTCATTAGCCAGAATCAGCGCGCCGACGATCTCACCCGCCAGACGGCGGGGGAGTTCGCAGAACAGTTTAACCTGCGTCTGTTTCCGTATACCTGGATCACTGATATCGACGCCGATGCCCACGTGGTGAAAGCGAAAGATAAAACCTGGCAGTACGACAAGCTGGTGCTGGCGACGGGGGCATCGGCGTTTGTGCCGCCGGTTGAGGGCCGCGAACTGATGGTCACCCTTAACAGTCAGCAGGAGTATCAGGCCAGCGAAACCCTGTTACGCGACGCGCAACGGGTGATGATTGTCGGCGGCGGACTGATTGGCACCGAGCTGGCGATGGATTTCTGCCGGGCGGGGAAATCCGTCACCCTGGTTGACCACGCGGCCAGTATTCTGTCAGCGCTGATGCCAGCAGAAGTAAGCAGTCGCTTACAGCATCGTCTGACCGACATGGGCGTGCATCTGCTGCTGAAATCGCAGTTGCAGAGTCTGAGCAAAACCGACACCGGCATTCGTGCGACGCTCGATCGCAACCGCAGCGTGGAAGTGGATGCGGTTATCGCGGCGACGGGGTTGCGCCCGGAAACCGCGCTGGCGCACCGCGCGGGCGCCGAGATCAATCGCGGCGTGAAGGTGGACAGCTACCTGCAAACCACCCAGCCGGACATTTATGCCCTGGGCGACTGCGCGGAAATTAACGGCCAGGTGCTGCCGTTCCTGCAACCGATACAGTTAAGCGCCATGTTCCTGGCGAAAAACCTGCTCGGCGGCAACGCCCCGGTGAAATTACCCGCCATGCTGGTGAAAGTAAAAACGCCGGAACTACCGCTGCATCTCGCAGGTGAAACGCAGCGTCAGGATCTGGACTGGGAGATTGTCCTTTCGCCTCAGGGCATGGTGGCGCGCGGCACCGATACCGACGGTCAGATGCGCGCCTTTGTCGTCAGTGAAGACCGGATGAAGGAGGCGTTCACGCTGCTGAAATCGCTACCTGCTTAACCCTCGCAATGCCGGGTGGCGCTTCGCTTACCCGGCCTACTCAACCCCAAAACGGTAAACCTTGTAGGCCCGCGCAAGCGTAGCGCCGCCGGGCAAAAACAGGGCTGGGTAGTTCAGGACCGCACCACCAGCGCGTCATAACCGCGCCAGCGGTAGTTCGCCATCGAGATCAGCCAGCAGGCGACAAACAGCCCGACCACCACAAATCCGGCATCGCCCAGGTTATCGTTCACTGCGCCAATCAGATCCCACACGCCGCCGCTGAGGGAGAACTTGTCCATCAGCAGACCCAGCGCTTCCAGCCCGCCGATAAACAGCGCCACCACTACCGAGGTGCCGGTGATGGTCATGTTGTAGTACAGCTTGCGCTGCGGCTTGTTAAATGCCCAGCCGTAGGCCCCCACCATCAGCAGGTTATCAAGCGTATCCACCAGCGCCATGCCGCTGGCAAAGAGCGCCGGGAAGATCATGATCGACCACACTGACATCCCGCTGGAGGCGCTGGCGGCGGAGATCCCCAGCACGCCAATCTCGGTGGCCGTGTCAAAGCCGAGGCCAAACAGGAAGCCCACCAGATACATCTGCCAGCTTTTATTGACGAGGCGGAAGGTTTTGCCGAACAGCCAGTGCATGACGCCACCCTGCGCAGGCAGCGTGATATCACCCTGCACGGGCCTGCCGTGTTTCAGTGCCTGAAAACTGCGCCAGACGCCGCGCAGGATCACCATATTCACCAGCGCCATCGCCAGCAGGAAGGTTGCCGACACCGCCGTACCGATCAGGCTGCCGGTCTCGTGAAACCACGCCATGTTTTTCTGGAACGCCGTGGCGGTCGCGGCGATGGCAATGGAGGCCAGCACCACGATGGTGGAGTGTCCGAGGGAAAACCATGCGCCCACGCCGGACGGACGCTTGCCCTGCTGCATCATCTTACGCGTCACGGTATCAATCGCGGCAATGTGGTCAGCGTCCACCGCATGACGCAGTCCATAGCACCATGCCAGCAGGCTGGCGGCCATCAGCGCCGTGCTGCCGCTAAAGGTTTGCCATGCCAGCCCCCAGGCCAGCAGGTTCGCCATCACCAGAGCCAGCAGCAGACATGCTGCACGAGGTTCATTGCGTAAAAGTCGTAACATTTTAAATCCTTTGTGAACATGATCGGGCGGCAGCAACCACCGCCTGCCCGAAGGAGATCGCTCCGTCGCCTGCGGGCAGGCGCGAAGGAAAAAGAAGCGTAAAATCAGAAAGGTAGTGACGAAGGCGCGCGCGCAGCAGGCGGTTGTGCAGGACGCCGCCGCTGAAACACACCGTCGTGAGCGACAGTCGGCGGGCATGCGATGCCGCCAGTTCACTTAGCCCTTTTGCCAGCGCATCGTGAAAGGCCCAGGCGCGCTCGCCGGGTTCCGCCCGCCAGGTAAGCCACTGTTGCCAGAACAGCGCAAGGTTATCCGCCTGTAGCGTCACCGGATGATCACCCCCTGCACCGCGTTCGGCCAGCGCCTCCAGCCTGCATGCGGCTTCGCCCTCATAGCGTTGCGTTTCAATGCCCAGCGCACAGGCCACGGCGTCAAACAGACGACCACAGGACGACGCCCGCGGCGCGTTGATACCGCGTGACACCGCCGTGGCCAGCAGCGGCCAGTTTTGACGCTGTACCGCCTCTGTTTCCGGGTACTGCTGCCAGTCAGGTACGAACGCCAGACAGTGGGCGAGCAAATTGCGCCACGGCTGTTTCGCTGCCAGATCGCCCCCCGGCAGCGCAACGGCTGGCAGACCGCCCAGCCGCTCGCAGTCGAGATAGTTGACCCGCAGACACTCCCCGCCCCACAGCGCACCGTTCTCGCCCATGCCGATGCCGTCCAGCGTCAGGGCGATAACGTCTCCGCCGTCGAGCGGCCAGCCGTTCTCCGCCAGACACGCTGCCGCATGCGCGTGATGATGCAGCACGGTCTCAACGGGCAGCGTCTGCTCAAGCGCCCACTGGCGGGCACGATACCCCGGATGCGCATCGCACACCACGCGCTCAGGCTGGAAGGCGTAGATGTCCTGCATCGTCGTGAGCGCGCTGCGCCACTGCGCCTCTACGCCCTCATCGCTCAGATCGCCAAAATGCTGGCTCAGCACCGCCTGGTTCCCACGCACCAGGCAGAAAGTGTTTTTCATCTCCGCGCCGGTGCACAACATGGGAGGGATATCGCGGAATCCGGCGGGTAAGATGATGGCATCCGGCACAAAACCGCGTGCGCGACGCAGGATGGCGCCATCCCGATCCATCACCGAATCATCCATGCGTTGCAGGATGTCCCGGTTGTGCAGCAGAAAACCGTCAGCAATATCGCCCAGTTCCTCCATCGCCTGCGGGTTGGTGATGGCGGGCGGTCTGCCGCTGAGGTTCCCGGAGGTCATCACCAGCGGACGCTGGCACGCCATCATCAGCAAATGCTGGAGCGGGTTCGCGGGTAACATTACGCCGACCGTATTCAGCCCCGGCGCAATCTCCTCAGGAAACGCAGGAAGACAAGCTTTTGGCGTCAACACTATCGGTGCCGCGGAGGAGCGTAACCGCGTCTGGATGGTCTCCGGCAGCTCATCCGCATCGGGGATCATCACCGCCAGCGGCTTCGTCGGGCGCTGCTTGCGTGTCCGCAATGTCAGTATCGCCTGCGGGTTAAGCGCGTCGCAGACCAGGTGAAAACCGCCCAGCCCTTTGACCGCGACAATCCCGCCGTTTTTCAGCCTCTCCACCGCCGCGCTTAACGCCGATTCGCGGGTGGCAGCAGCCTCCCCGGCGCGCCACTCCAGCTGGGGTCCACAGTCCGGGCAGGCCACCGGCTGGGCGTGAAAACGTCGATCGGCGGGATTGCGGTACTCCGTTTCGCAGGGCATACAGAGCGGGAATGACGCCATTGACGTGGCCGGGCGGTCATACGGCATGGCGCGAATGATGGTGAAACGCGGCCCGCAGTGGGTACAGTTGATAAACGGGTAGCGGTAGCGACGTTCGCGGGGATCGCGCATTTCCGCCAGGCATGCGGGACAGGTGGCAGCATCCGGGACGATTTGCGTGTCCATCGCCCCGCTCTCACTGTGGCGAATGGCAAACGCGTCCGGCAGCGTCGTCCAGCTGAACGGCTGCGTTTCAATGTGATCGATACGCGCCAGCGGTGGGCAGTCCTGGCGCAGTCTCGCGGTAAAGTCACCCCCACTGCCCGCGAGATGCACCAGGACACCCTCTCCGTCGTTGCACACGTCGCCCGCCAGCCCCAGCTGGTGCGCAAGCTGCCAGACGAAGGGACGAAACCCGACGCCCTGCACTTTGCCGCGCACCCGCAACTGTACGCCGTTAACGCGCATTGCCGCTTAAAACAGCAGCGATGACGAGGTGTCGAACGCCGCGCGACGGCGTTTTTCGGCACTCATCTGTTCGAGCTTGTCGCGATCGACGCAGACCAGCGCATGCGTCGGACAGGCTTCCATACACGCCGGACCGGCATCGCGGTGGTAGCAGAGGTCACATTTGTTGGCTTCGGCTTTCTCCGCGCGTACGCTCAGCCCGATACCGCTGTTACGCACCACCGGGCGAACCACCACCTCCATCGCGCCATACGGACACGCCACCACGCAGGTTTTGCACCCGATGCAGCGCTCCTGCATCACGTGTACGAAGCCTTTTTCACGCTTAATCGCCCCGTTCGGGCAGACGTTGGCGCACGGCGCGTCTTCACACTGGCGACAGATAGCAGCGGTGGAAATATTCACGCCTTTAATGACGTGGATGCGCGGCAGGAAGGTGTCAGGGGTGAGAGAGGCGCAATCCTGCTCCGCCTGGTGGGACACCACGCACGCCACTTCACAGGTACGGCAACCAATGCATTTGCTGGCATCGGCCATAATAAAACGGTTCATCTGCTTCTCCGGCATAACTGTTATGCGCGAAGCTATTCATAAACCGTGCCAATATTTAACGCATTGATTTTAAAGCCAAATAAAAAAGAGAAGGATCTGTCATCGTCATTAGTGACGATGACAGATGTCGACGTCAGCGATGCGGGCCGTCAATGACGGAGTCGCGCAGGATAAGCTCGCCGGAGAAGGTTTGCTGATATTTAAACTCACCGCCGTCGAGCATGAAGATCAGGCGGCTGATGGTCTCCTGGATCATCGCCGTCACCGGAATACGCACGCTGGAGAGGGAGGGCACGATATAGGGCGCGATCGCCACGTCGTCGAAGCCGATGACCGACACCGCGCCCGGCGTGGCAACGCCGCTCTCGTGCAGCTGCTTGATGGCGCCAATCGCCATATCGTCGTTACTCGCCACCAGCGCGGTAAACGGTTCGCCGCGGGCAAGCAACTGAGTGACCGCCGCCGCGCCGCTGGCCGGGTTCCACTTCCCTTCGACGATAAGCGCGTCACGCACCGCAATGCCGTGCTGCGCCAGCGCGTCCCTGTAGCCGGAAAGACGCTCCACCCCGGTGGGGGAATCCAGTGAACCGGTGATAAACGCAATCTCCCGGTGGCCTTTCGCAATCAGCTGCGACACCGCCTCCTGACACGACGCTTTATGATCGGACCAGACGCTGTGGCTGCTGTTTTTCCGCAAACGGCGGTTGAGCACCATAATCGGCTGCTCGCATTTCTCGACGAGCGCGTCCAGTTCTTCCACGTTCAGAAAACGCGGGTAGATAATCACCGCGTCGCAGCGCATGTCGAGCAGGTACTGGATCGCCTCGCGCTCCTCTTCGGCGCTGTGTTTACCATCCGCGAGGATCAGCTGCCGCCCCTTCTCTTCCGTCATCCGCGCGGCGTTAAACAGCAGTTCGCTGAAGTAGACGCCGTGGTACAGGGTGTTCGTCACCACCAGCCCCAGGGTCTGGGTGCGTTTGGTCGCCAGGTTTCGCGCCAGCAGATTGGGGCGATACCCGCTCTCTTCAATGGCCTGAAACACCCGGTCTTTGGTCTCCTGACTGACGTAACCGTTCCCCGACAGCACCCGTGAGACCGTCGCTTTCGACACGCCTGCCCGCTTCGCCACTTCCAACATCGTGGTCATATTCTTATTCCGTGTGAACCTGATGGGCGCAGTGTACTGCACCGCAAAAAAATTGTCCCAGCGGCGTTATCACGCTTTTACCACCCCACCGCGATCTGCATCACGAAACGAAAAAATGTACACAAAGCGATCTTGTTTCATTCATAGAAACTCATAATGATTATGTGAAACCGGTTTCCTACACTTCTCACAACGATAACAGGATCACATCCGATGGCAAAAAATTACGCTGCGCTGGCGACCGACGTCGTTAGCGCGCTGGGCGGCAAAGAGAACATCGTCGCCGTCACCCACTGCATGACGCGCCTGCGCTTCGTTCTGAAAGACGAAAGCCTTACCGACGCCGCGCGCCTGAAAAGCATCAGCGGCGTGCTCGGCGTGGTGCGCAACGACAACCAGTGCCAGGTGATCATCGGCAACACCGTGTCCCAGGCATACCGTGAAGTGGTGAGCCTGCTGCCCGCTAACCTGCAACCTGCCGTACCGGAAGGTCCACAGAAGATCACGCTGCGCCGGATTGGCGCCGGGATCCTCGACGCGCTGATCGGCACCATGTCGCCGCTGATCCCGGCGATCATCGGCGGGTCGATGGTTAAGCTGCTGGCGATGATCCTTGAGATGACCGGCGTACTGGGCAAAGGCGACCCGACGCTGACGATCCTCACCGTTATTGGCGACGGCGCGTTCTTCTTCCTGCCGCTGATGGTGGCGGCTTCCGCAGCGGTGAAGTTCAAAACCAACATGTCGCTGGCGATTGCCATTGCGGGCGTGCTGGTGCACCCGAGCTTTATCGAGCTGATGGCGAAAGCGGCGCAGGGCGAGCACGTAGAATTTGCCCTCATTCCGGTCACGGCGGTGAAATACACCTATACCGTTATCCCGGCTCTGGTCATGACATGGTGCCTGTCCTATATCGAGCGCTGGGTGGATCGCATCACCCCGGCGGTGACGAAAAACTTCCTGAAACCGATGCTGATCGTGCTGATTGCCGCCCCGCTCGCCATCGTGCTGATAGGCCCGCTGGGGATCTGGATCGGTAGCGCCATCTCCGCGCTGGTCTACACCATCCACGGCTATCTGGGCTGGCTCTCCGTCGCCATTATGGGCGCGCTGTGGCCGCTGCTGGTGATGACCGGGATGCACCGCGTCTTTACCCCGACCATCATCCAGACCATTGCCGAAACGGGCAAAGAAGGGATGGTGATGCCGTCGGAAATCGGCGCCAATCTGTCACTCGGCGGTTCATCGCTGGCGGTGGCGTGGAAAACCAAAAACCCGGAGCTGCGCCAGACGGCGCTGGCCGCGGCGGCCTCCGCCATCATGGCGGGGATCTCTGAACCGGCCCTGTACGGCGTGGCGGTACGCCTGAAACGTCCGCTGATTGCGAGCCTGATCAGCGGCTTTATCTGCGGTGCGGTGGCTGGCATGGCCGGTCTTGCCAGCCACTCGATGGCGGCGCCGGGGCTGTTCACCAGCGTGCAGTTCTTCGACCCGGCCAACCCGATGACCATCGTCTGGGTGTTTGGCGTGATGGGGCTGGCGGTGGTGCTGTCGTTTGTACTGACCCTGCTGTTAGGGTTTGAGGATATCCCGGTCGAAGACGAAGCCGAAAAAGCGCGTGCCCTGCAAACCGCACCGGTTCAGAACAAAGCAGCAGAAGCATAAACTGAAAGCGAGGTAAGAATGTCTGTTTTTCCACAAGGATTTTTATGGGGCGGCGCGCTTGCCGCCAACCAGAGTGAAGGTGCTTACCGTGAAGGCGGCAAAGGACTGACGACGGTCGACATGATCCCCCACGGCGCGAATCGTCTGGCGGTAAAGGTCGGTAAGGAAAAACGGTTTTCGTTGCGGGACGACGAATTCTACCCGAGCCACGAGGCGATTGATTTTTACCATCGCTACAAAGAAGACATCGCCCTGATGGCGGAGATGGGCTTTACGGTGTTCCGCACCTCGATTGCCTGGAGCCGCCTCTACCCGAACGGCGACGAACCGCTGCCGAATCAGGAAGGCATTGCCTTCTACCGCGCGGTGTTCGAGGAGTGCAAAAAGTACAACATCGAGCCGCTGGTCACGCTCTGCCATTTCGACGTGCCGATGCACCTGGTGACGGAGTACGGCTCCTGGCGCAACCGTAAGATGGTCGATTTCTTTGCCCGCTACGCCCGCACCTGCTTTGAAGAATTTAACGGGCTGGTGAAATACTGGCTGACCTTCAACGAAATCAACATCATGCTGCACAGCCCGTTCTCCGGCGCGGGGCTGGTGTTTGAGGAAGGGGAAAACGAAGATCAGGTGAAATACCAGGCCGCGCATCACGAGCTGGTGGCGAGCGCGCTGGCGACCAAAATCGCCCACGAGGTCAACCCGGAAAACCAGGTCGGCTGTATGCTGGCAGGCGGTAACTTCTACCCTTACTCCTGCAAGCCGGAAGACGTGTGGATGGCGCTGGAGAAAGACCGCGAGAACCTGTTCTTTATCGACGTGCAGGCGCGCGGCAGCTATCCGGCCTACTCCGCCCGCGTGTTCCGCGAAAAAGGCGTGGTGATTGTGAAAGACCCCGGCGACGATGAACTGCTAAAAAACACCGTCGACTTTGTCTCGTTCAGCTATTACGCCTCGCGCTGCGCGTCGGCGGACATGAACGCGGGCAACACCAGCGCGGCGAACATCGTGAAGTCCCTGCGTAACCCGCACATTCAGGTGAGCGAGTGGGGCTGGGGCATCGACCCGCTCGGCCTGCGCATCACCATGAACATGATGTACGACCGCTACCAGAAGCCGCTGTTCCTGGTGGAAAACGGCCTCGGGGCGAAGGATGTTATTGATGAAAACGGCGAGATCAACGACGACTACCGCATCAGCTACCTGCGCGAGCATATCCGCGCAATGGGCGACGCGATTGAGGACGGCGTGCCGCTGCTGGGCTACACCACCTGGGGCTGCATTGATCTGGTGTCGGCCTCAACGGGGGAGATGAGCAAGCGCTACGGGTTTGTGTACGTTGACCGGGACAACGCCGGCAACGGCACGCTGGACCGCAAGCGCAAGAAATCGTTCTGGTGGTATAAGAAGGTGATTGCGAGTAACGGAGAGGATCTGGAGTAGCCTGTTTTGCCGGGTGGCGGCTTCGCCTTACCCGGCCTACAAACTACTCGGTGCGGTTTTCACCCTCTCCCCTATGGGGAGAGGGCCGGGGTGAGGGGTTCAAACCCACCATTTCCAATCCACCCGTCAAGCCGGGAATACACCACCTCCACCGCCGCTTTCACTGGCGGCGTCATCGGATAATAAAACCCGACAATGTCCGGCTGGATCCCCAGAAACAGCACTTCGCCCACGTCGTCTTTAATCTGATCCACCAGATAGTTCAGCGGCATATTGTGGGTGGTCATCATAAACATCTCGGCGATGTCGTCGGGGTCAATCAGGCGGATCTCACCGGGGTTCAGCCCCATATCGGTGGCATCGACGATTAACAGCCTGTCCGGATGCAGTTCTCGAATGGCGACCACGTCATTTTCCGGGGCGCTGCCGCCGTCAATCACCACCCAGTTGCCCGGTGGGTTTGCGTCACACATCTCTGCCAGCAGCGGGCCCGCGCCGTCGTCGCCCATCATGCTGTTGCCGACACACAGTAAAACGTCAGTCACGTAATCTCCTCACCATCAGGTAGATGGCGCTCTCCTGATGAATATCGTGCAGCATGCCGAGCAGCGTTTTGCTCCACGCCTGCTGCGCCGGGGTTTGCCTGCTCAGCGCCGCGTCAAAGGCGTTGGCGAGCATCGTGATGTGGTTGGCGTCGATAACGATCTCGCCGTACTTCGGCACGCCCTCCATTTTGCGCCGCGCCGTGCTGCCCTCTTCCAGCGTGGCGATCCACGCCAGATACTCGGGCCACGGGCAGCTTAGCGCCGTTTCAAGGCAGTCGATCACCCCAAGGTGGTGCCCAATCGCCAGGCTGTAATAGACCACCTGCTGCGCCGCATCCGGCGTGGCGTCGTTCTCATCAATAAACTTACGGCTCAGCTGGCTGAACACCACCGTTTCACTCATCGAATACGCGCCTCATCCACAATGCTGTTCAGGTTCGCCACGATCTCATTGAGACGCGGATCGTTTTCCGCCTCCAGCCAGCGCGCCACCTGATGGTCGCCCTGGCTCAGCAGGCGCAGGTAATCGTCGGCAATCTGGCGACCATAGCGATAGCCTGCCAGTTTCCGCGCCGTGCGGTCGACCTTCACCCGCAGGGGCTGCACCATGTCCGGGTGCAGAATGGCCGCAGGCTGGTTGTCGATCTCGCCCGGCTCGCGGGCGTGGATTTTCTGCTCCAGCAGGCCGAGCGCCATCGCAAAGCCGTACAGCGTCGCGGCGGGCGTCGGCGGGCAGCCCGGGATATAGACGTCCACCGGCACGATTTTGTCGGTGCCGCCCCAGACGCAGTAAAGATCGTGGAAGATGCCGCCGCTGTTGCCGCAGGCGCCGTAGGAGATGCAGATTTTCGGGTCCGGCGCCGACTGCCAGGCGCGCAGCGCGGGCGATCGCATGGCGCGGGTGACCGCCCCGGTAAACAGCAGAATGTCCGCATGGCGCGGGGACGGCACCACTTTGATGCCAAAACGTTCGGCGTCAAACAGCGGCGACAGGGTAGCGAAGATTTCAATTTCGCAGCCGTTGCAGCCGCCGCAGTCCACGCGGTAGACGTAGGCCGAGCGTTTGATTTTTTTCAGCAGCGACGCCTTCATACTGGCGATGGACTCCTCCACCGTCAGCGGCACCGGAATGCCGTTAGCGTCGCGCGGGCCGAGTAAGTTTTCCATCAGCTGGCCTCTCTCATATGACGGGTTAAATCGATGCGGTCAGACGGCAGCAGGCACTTCTGACGCTTGCACTCCGGGCAGGTTTCGAAACTTTCACGATGATGCTCCGCGCGCACGTCGCCGTTGTGCTTCAGCAGCGCGATGGCGTAGTCGATCTCTTTTTGCACGGCGAATGGACGCTTGCAGACGCGGCAGTTGCACAACGCAAAGCGCGACTGCTGGAGAAAATCCTCTTTCTTCCACACCGCCAGCTCGTACTCTGGCGAAAGACGAATGGCGACCGTCGGGCAGACCTCCTCGCAGCGGCCGCAGAAGATGCAGCGCCCGAGGTTAAACTGCCAGGCCAGCTCGCCGGTTTTGAGGTCCGTTTCCACCGTTAAGGCATTCGACGG
The DNA here is from genome assembly GCF_001875655.1 of Enterobacter hormaechei ATCC 49162. Classification (NCBI taxonomy): domain Bacteria; kingdom Pseudomonadati; phylum Pseudomonadota; class Gammaproteobacteria; order Enterobacterales; family Enterobacteriaceae; genus Enterobacter; species Enterobacter hormaechei. The sequence continues at coordinate 753,420 of NZ_MKEQ01000002.1, read as the reverse complement.
GCAGGCGTTGACGCAGGCCGCGCAGCCGATGCACTGCTGCGGGTTGTGCTCCGGCTTGCCGCGAAAGTTTTTATCCACCGGGATCGGCTCCAGCGGATAGCTGCTGGTCTGCGCGCCGGTTTTGATCACTTTTTTGATAAAGGTAAACATGGCGAGTCCTTATTTCAGCGGCGAGTTCTTACGCTCGATGCTGTAGCGCTCAAGCTCTTTGTACGGCACCACCTGGCTTTTCTTCTTGCGCACGTCCACTACGGTCATGCGGTCGGTGCAGGAGTAGCACGGGTCGAGGCTTCCGATGATCAGCGGCGCGTCAGAGACAGTGTTGCCGCGCAGCATATAGCGCAGGGTTGGCCAGTTGGCGTAAGTGGCCGCGCGGCAGCGCCAGCGGTAAAGCTTCTGGTTGTCGCCGGTCATGCTCCAGTGGATGTCATCCCCGCGCGGCGCTTCGGCAAAGCCGAGGGCAAAGCGGTTTGGAATGTAGGTGAAGCCCTCCACCATCAGTGGGCCGCCGGGTAGGTTATCGAGACCGAAGTCAATCATGTTCAGGGCGGTGAACACCTCGTTGATGCGCACCTTGAGGCGGGAGATGACGTCGCAGCCCTGCTCGCTGTGCACGGTCATCGGCAGCAGGCCGTAGCCGACGAACGGATGATCGGCGCGGGTATCGCGGGCGTGACCGCTGGCGCGTACCATCGGGCCGACGTTGCTGAAGTCGCGGGCGATTTCAGGGTCAAGACGACCGATGCCGACGGTGCGCTGCTCGATGTTTGGCGTGCTGAGCAGCATGTCCACCAGCTCCTGCACGTCCCGGCGCATCTGCTGCGCCAGCTGGCGGGTCTGGATCATGTCGTCCTTCAGCAGGTCGCGGCGGATCCCGCCGATCAGGTTCAGGCCGTAGGTTTTACGCGCCCCGGTAAGAATTTCTGCCATTTTCATCGACGCTTCACGCACGCGGAAGAACTGCATAAACCCGGAGTCAAAGCCGACGAAGTGGCACGCCAGGCCGAGGTTCAGCAGGTGCGAGTGCAGGCGCTCCACCTCCAGCAGGATGGCGCGGATCATCTGCGCGCGCTCCGGCACCACGATCCCCATGCCGTTTTCCACCGAGGTGGTGTAGGCGGTGCTGTGGGCGAAGCCGCAGATGCCGCACACGCGATCAGAGAGGAACGTGACTTCGTTGTAGCCCATGCGGGTCTCCGCCAGCTTTTCCATGCCGCGGTGGACGTAGAACAGGCGGTAGTCGGCGTCGATGATGTTCTCGCCGTCGACGAACAGGCGGAAGTGTCCCGGTTCGTCGGAGGTCACGTGCAGCGGGCCGATCGGCACCACGTTATTCTTCTTGCTGCCCAGCTCGTTGATGAACTCGTAGGTTTCGCTGTCGGTGGTCGGCGCCGGACGCTGGCGGTAGTCCATGCTGTCTTTGCGCAGCGGATAGAGTTCATCCGGCCAGTCGTCCGGCAGCACCAGACGACGCTCGTCCGGCAGGCCAACCGGTACCAGGCCGTACATGTCGCGCACTTCGCGCTCGCCCCAGACGGCGGCAGGCACGCGCGGCGTAACGGACGGGTACTCCGGCTTGTTCGGGTCGACTTCGACGCGCACGGTGATCCAGCACTTCTCGCCCTGCTCCATCGACATCACGTAGTACACCGCATAGTTGCCGCACAGCTGGCGCTCGTCGTTGCCGAACAGTACTGACAGCCAGCCGCCCTGCTGGTAGTAGAGAAACTCCACCACCTCCGGCAGGTAGTTCACCTTAATGGTGACGGTTACCTGGTCTTTGGTTTGCCAGGACTCCTCGAGCACCACGCCCGGGAAAGCCTGATGCAATGCGGCGAGATACTGCTGACCTTTCTTTTCTTCAGACATAAACACTCTCTTTAATCACGCCACCAGCAAGGAGACGAACGCTAAAAATGCAAAACCAAAACCGGCCCAGGTGATGCGTGACGTTTCGACAAAACGCAGGCGCGCCATGCTGTTTTCAAACAGGGCAATCACCAGCACGCCGATAAGCAGCTTGAGCGCAGCCACCACCACGGCCAGCAGCAGGCCGCCCGCAGAGAAGTGCGACATCTGCCCCCACGGGAAGAAAACGCCGACGAACATCTGCAACACCACCAGCTGCTTGAGGCTGATGCCCCACTTCAGCACCGCAAAGCCGTAGCCGCTGTACTCGGTGAGCGGCCCCTCCTGTAATTCCTGCTCCGCTTCCGCGAGATCGAACGGCAGCTTGCCCATCTCGATAAAGGTGGCGAACGCGCAGGCGCAGAGCGCCAGGAACAGCGGGAGAGAACGTGAAACCGGCCAGTGGTAAACGGTGTCGGTGATAAAACTGATGTGGGTCGAACCTGCTACCTGCGCCGCCACCCACAGCCCCAGCAGCAGAATTGGCTCCACCAGCACGCCGAGCATCGCCTCGCGGCTGGCGCCGATACCCGTAAACGGGCTGCCGGTGTCCAGGCCCGCAATCGCAAAGAAGAAACGGGCGATGGCGAAGAGGTAGATCAGCGTAATCAGATCGCCCAGCACGGGCAGCGGCGAACCCACCGTCACCACCGGCAGCGCGGTGGCGATGGTCAGCATCACGCCCACCATCACGAACGGCGTCAGGCGGAACACCCAGCCTGCGGCATCCGGCGCGACGCTCTGACGGGAGAGCAGTTTGAAGAGATCGCGGTACTCCTGAAGCACGCCAGGCCCGCGACGGTTGTGCAGCCGGGCGCGCGCCACGCGCGTGATGCCCGACAGCAGCGGCGCGGCGGCGAACAGCACCAGCGCCTGAAGAATTGCCAGTAACAGACTCATGTCAGGCTCCTCGTGAAATGACAATCACCACCAGCACCGCCAGCTCGATCAGCGCCAGGCGGCGGAACAGCACGGGCACGGCGGCACCCTGCCAGCCAGGGACCCAGCCCACCGGGTTCAGCCAGTGGCGCAGCTTCAGCACGGCGGCAAAGTTCTCCTTCACCGGCATGGCGAAACCGTGGGCGGTGATGACCATCGACTGCTCGTGTTCGTAACCACAGGCCCACGCCGCGCCGCGCGAGCGGGAGGCGAGACGGTCGCGTCTGAAGAACAGCATCAGCACGAACGGCAGCAGCGGCGCGGCAATCAGCAGCAGCGCCATCATCGGCTGGGAGACGACGGTATGTGCCGTCGCCAGCGGCAGCGGAATGGCATGGCCCAGCAGCGGCAGCAGCCACGGCGCGGCTACCCCGCCCGCGATGCAGCACAGCGCCAGCGCGACCACGCTGGCACACATCAGTACCGGGGCACAGCAGGCGTTTTCCGCTTCGCGGGTGCGCGGTGCGCCGAGGAAGGTGACGCCATAGACTTTCGCCATGCACATCACCGCCAGCGCGCCGGTGATTGCCAGACCCACCGCCAGCAGCGGGCCGAGTAAACGTCCGATAAACGCCTCACTCTGGCCGAGCGCAAAGAAGGACTGGTAAATCACCCACTCTCCGGCAAAGCCGTTCAGCGGTGGCAGTGCGGCCATCGCCATCAGCCCGACCAGCATCGCCAGCGAAATGACGGGCATCTTTTTGCCGATGCCGCCAAGCTTTTCGATATCCCGATGACCGGTGCGGAACCAGACGCTGCCCGCCCCGAGGAACAGGGTGCTTTTAAACAGGCTGTGGTTGACGAGGTGATACAGACCGCCGATAAACCCGGCGGCAATCAGCGCCGGTTGATTCAGCGCCAGCCCGGTGACGCCCGCGCCCATACCGAGCAGGATGATCCCGATGTTCTCCAGGGTGTGGTAGGCCAGCAGGCGCTGAATATTGTGCTCCATCAGGGCGTACAGACCGCCGACAAATGCGGTGATCATCCCCGCAATCAGCAGCGCCACGCCCCACCACAGCGGTGGCTGGCCGCCCGTCAGGGTTATCGTCAGGATGCCGAACAGACCGACCTTCATCACCACCGTAGAAAACAGCGCGGCGGCGGGGGCAGAGGCATTCGCATGCGCCTGCGGGACCCAGCCGTGCAGCGGGATAATCCCGGCCAGCAGGCCAAAACCGACTACGCCCAACAGCCAGACGTCATTGCCCAGCATTTGTCCGTTCAGCGCGGCAAAATCCAGCGTACCGAAACGCTGCCACACCAGCCAGCAGGCCAGCGCCAGCAGCAGCGTGCCGAGGCGTCCAAGCGCAAACCACAGCTTGCCGGAAGCGCTGCATCCGGTCAGGAACACGCCGCACAGGGCCATGATTTCAGCCATCACCACCAGCGCGCCAAGGTTGCTGGCGATAACCGTACAGACCGCGGCGGCCATCAGCAGATTGACCAGCAGGCCGTTGACTTTGGTGTGCGGATGGCGGTGCCAGTCGATATTAAACAGGCTGATAAACAGCCCGCAGAGGCCAAATGTGACCAGCCAGATGGCGTTCAGCGGCGTAAGCTCAACGGCGTGGTGAATCAGCGGGATAATGGTGTCGACGGACTGGCCGTCGATCAGGACAACGCCGCCCGCTGCCAGCGTCATCAGGCTGCCGACCGCCCCGCCGATACCGGCGATCCAGCCGCTCAACGTTTTATTAAAGGAGACCATCGGCGCCAGGACAGCGGCGGCGGCAAACCAGGCCACGCCGCTGGTCATCATCACAATCGCGTTCATTTCGCCCCCTCGTTAAGCGCCTGCAACAGCGAAAGATCGCCGACGTCGGTATTAATGGTCAGCTCGCGCTTGCGTTTGCTGGTGCGGGCAATGTCGCGGATGTTGACCAGCACCAGCGCCCGGGTCGGACAGGTCCGCACGCAGGCCGGACCCTGCTCATCGAAGCTGCACAGGTCGCACTTCACCGCGATAGCGCGGATGCCGGGCACCCAGTCCAGCAGCGTGCTCACGCGTGCCGGAGCCGGTGGCGCAGGCGGCGCTTTCGGGGTATTGGCATTCGCCGGAATATGCAGCGGACGGCTACCGGAAAACTCAATGGCACCGAACGGACAGGCGATGCCGCACAGCTTGCAGCTCACGCACAGGCTTTCGTTCAGCTGTACCGCGCCGTCAACGCGGGTGATGGCATTGACGGGACAGACGCCCGCGCACGGGGCATCTTCACAGTGGTGGCAGAGCTGCGGAGCAGACTCTTTCTCATTACGCATGACGCGCAGGCGCGGCATGGACTGTAGCCCGTGCAGGCGATGCGTTTCCGAGCACGCCGCCTCACAGGTTCGACAGCCAATACAGACCGTCGAGTCAGCAATTACAAAACGGTTCACCGGGTCATCCTCTGGTGATGGTCATTTTTGACGAAAAAAACTGTCTTATCGACACTTCTCGACACTCGCTTTTCAGGCCACGTTCGCGGAGGATTTTCCGTCGATCAGCTGTTTCAGGTTGACTGGCCGATCGTGCTCAACGGCAGCGTAGAGGCCGTGGTAAACCGGCGCGATTTTCTCCAGATAGTGCTCCAGCACCTGCTGGCGATCGCGGTTGCTGACGTGACCGTCCACCATGCCGTCCGCCATCAGCTGCGCCCGGGCGATACAGTACCTGTCGCCCTCTTTCGTCTCGACGTAGTACTCAATCGTGTGGCTGTTGAAGGTCTCCGCCAGGGTGACGTAAATCGTAAAGTGACCAAACAGAACAAAACGCATATCCCCCTGTGCCGCACAGCTCATGGCGTGGTGCAGATGGGCCTTCGACAGCGTGATCCCCTGAATCAGTGAGTTGCAGTACAGGTGCCATTGCTCCTGAAGCTGCTGATGACGTTGCGCGATGTAATCCGCTTTTTCGCTAATTTCCCAAATAGTCATAAAAGGTATCCGGTTAATGGAGTTAGCGGCTGTTAAGCAGATTTCGTGCCAGTTTTTAATACGTTGATTTAAATGATTTTTATCGAGACTGGCACTGTCACCGCCGCGGTGTCGACGTGTCATTTCGACAGCATTGACATCGTCACGCCGTAACACAAATCAAGCTGGCACCGTTATTGCATTTACTGGCGCAAATCATTGAGGAGGCGTCATGCACGAAATCACCCTCTGCCAGCGGGCACTGGAACTTATCGAACAGCAGGCAGTGCAAAATCATGCGAAGCGCGTGACCGGCGTCTGGCTGAAGGTCGGGGCGTTTTCCTGCGTCGAGACCAGCGCCCTCACCTTCTGTTTTGAGCTGGTGTGCCGCGGCACGCTGGCGGAAGGCTGCGAGCTGCATATTGAAGAGCAGCAGGCAGAGTGCTGGTGCGAGCAGTGTCAGGAGTACGTCACGCTGCTGTCATCGAAGGTGCAGCGCTGTCCGCAGTGCCAGAGCAGCGGGCTACGCATCGTGGCAGATGACGGTATGCAGATCCAACGCCTCGAAATCGAGAAGGAGTAAAGTATGTGTAGTACCTGCGGTTGCGCCGAAGGCAACCTGTATATAGAAGGGGATGAACACCGTCCCCACTCCGCGTTTCGTTCCGCGCCCTTTTCCCCTGCCCCGCGTCCCGCGGCGGCCCTGACCGGCATCACCTTTGCGCCGCAGCGTTCCGACGCGGGCGACCTGCATTACGGTTACGGCGAAGCGGGTACCCACGCGCCGGGCATCAGCCAGCGCCAGATGCTGGAGGTGGAGATCAACGTGCTGGACAAAAATAACCAGCTCGCCGCCCGCAACCGCGCCCGCTTTGCCGCGCGCAAACAGCTGGTGCTGAACCTGGTTTCCAGCCCCGGCTCCGGCAAAACCACCCTGCTGACCGAAACGCTCAAACGGCTGAATAAACGCGTCTCCTGCGCCGTTATCGAAGGGGACCAGCAAACCGTTAACGACGCGGCGCGCATCCGCGAAACCGGTACGCCCGCGATTCAGGTCAACACCGGAAAAGGCTGCCACCTGGACGCGCAGATGATCGCCGACGCCGCTCCGCGTCTGCCGCTGGCGGATAACGGCATCCTGTTTATTGAAAACGTCGGCAACCTGGTGTGTCCGGCAAGCTTCGACCTCGGCGAGCGGCATAAAGTGGCGGTGCTCTCCGTCACCGAAGGGGAAGACAAGCCGCTGAAGTACCCGCATATGTTTGCCGCCGCCTCCCTTATGCTGCTGAACAAGGTCGACCTGCTGCCGTACCTGAATTTCGACGTGGATAAGTGCCTGGCTTACGCCCGGGAAGTGAACCCGGATATTGAGATCCTGCTGGTATCCGCCACGCGCGGCGACGGGATGGACGGCTGGCTGAACTGGCTGGAGAGCGAACGATGTGCATAGGCGTCCCCGGACAAATTCATTCCATCGACGGTAATCAGGCCAAAGTGGAGGTCTGTGGCATCCTGCGCGACGTCGATCTGACGCTGGTGGGCAGCACCGATGAAACGGGTGCCTCGCGACTCGGCCAGTGGGTGCTGGTCCACGTGGGGTTTGCCATGAGCGTAATTAATGAGGAGGAAGCCCGCGACACGCTGGACGCGCTACAGAATATGTTTGACGTCGAGCCGGACGTGGGTGCGCTCCTGTACGGCGAGGAGCGATAACCCATGCGTTACGTTGATGAATATCGCGCACCTGAGCAGGTGTTACAGCTTATCGAACGCCTGAAAACCCGCGCGTCGCTGCTGGACTACACGCAAGAAAAACCGTTGCGGATCATGGAGGTGTGCGGCGGACACACCCACGCCATCTTTAAATTTGGCCTCGACCAGCTGCTGCCGGAGAACATCGAGTTTATCCACGGCCCCGGCTGCCCGGTGTGCGTGCTGCCGATGGGGCGTATCGACAGCTGTCTCGACATCGCCAGCCGCCCCGGTGTGATTTTTTGCACCTTTGGCGACGCCATGCGCGTACCGGGGAAAAATGGCTCGCTGCTCCAGGCGAAGGCGCGCGGCGCGGACGTGCGGATCGTCTACTCGCCGATGGATGCCCTGACGCTGGCAATGGATAACCCTGAGCGCAAGGTCGTCTTTTTCGGGCTGGGTTTTGAGACCACCATGCCCGCCACCGCCATCACGATCCAGCAGGCGAAAGCCCGCAACGTCACTAACTTTTACTTTTTCTGCCAGCACATCACGCTTATTCCCACGCTGCGCAGCCTGCTTGAAGCGCCGGATAACGGTATCGATGCGTTTCTGGCGCCAGGCCACGTCAGCATGGTGATTGGCACAGAAGCCTACGGTTTTATCGCTGAACAGTACAATCGTCCGTTAGTGGTGGCTGGTTTCGAGCCACTTGATCTACTGCAAGGCGTGGCCATGCTGGTTGAGCAGAAAATAGCGGCCCTGAGTACGGTGGAAAATCAGTATCGTCGCGTGGTGCCCGATGCAGGAAACAGACGGGCACAGCAGGCAATCGCCGACGTGTTTAGCGTCGAAGGCGACAGCGAGTGGCGCGGACTGGGGCTGATTACCGGATCCGGCGTACACCTGACGCCCGCGTATCGCGCGTTCGACGCCGAAGCGCATTTCCGCCCGCAGCCGCAACAGGTGTGCGACGATCCCCGCGCCCGCTGTGGCGACGTACTCACCGGCAAATGTAAACCTCATCACTGCCCGTTATTTGGCAACGCCTGTAACCCGCAAACCGCGTTTGGCGCGCTGATGGTCTCTTCCGAAGGGGCATGCGCCGCGTGGTATCAATATCGCAACCAGGAGTGTGAAGCATGAACACGGTGGAAATGGCGCACGGAAGCGGTGGACAGGCGATGCAGCAGCTGATTAACCGGCTGTTCATGGACGCCTTTGATAACCCCTGGCTCGCCGAGCAGGAGGATCAGGCGCGCATCGCGCTCTCAACGCTCACCGCACACGGCGACAGGCTGGCCTTCTCCACCGACAGCTATGTGATTGACCCGCTGTTCTTCCCGGGCGGCGATATCGGCAAGCTCGCCGTCTGCGGCACGGCAAACGACGTCGCCGTCAGCGGTGCCCTTCCGCGCTACCTCTCCTGCGGGTTTATCCTTGAAGAAGGTCTACCGATGGAGACCCTCACGGCGGTGGTCAACAGCATGGCGCGCACCGCCCGCGAGGCGGGTATCGCCATCGTGACCGGGGATACCAAGGTGGTACAGCGCGGCGCGGCGGATAAGCTTTTCATCAACACCGCTGGCATGGGGGCGATCCCCGCCGGCATTCACTGGGGCGCGCAGCAGCTTTGCGCAGGCGACGTGCTGATTGTCAGCGGCACGCTGGGCTGCCACGGAGCGACTATTCTTAACCTGCGCGAAGGCTTAGGGCTGGATGGCGAGCTTCGCAGCGACTGCGCAGTACTCACGCCGCTGATCCAGGCGCTGCGCGACATGCCGGGCGTAAAAGCCCTGCGCGATGCCACGCGAGGCGGCGTGAATGCCGTGGTACACGAATTTGCCGCAAGCAGCGGCTGCGGGATTGAGCTGACCGAGCGCGGCCTGCCCGTTAAGCCTGCCGTACGCGGGCTGTGCGAACTCTTAGGGCTAGACCCGCTTAACTTTGCCAACGAGGGCAAGCTGGTGATCGGCGTGGAACGGTCGGCGGCGGAAGCCGTACTTGCACAGTTAAGAGCGCATCCCTTAGGGAAAGACGCGGCCATCATCGGCGACGTGGTTGAGCGCAAAGGGGTGCGCCTGACCGGGCTTTACGGCGTGAAGCGCACGCTGGATCTGCCGCACGCTGAACCGTTACCCCGAATTTGCTAGGCCGCGCCAAAAGCGGTCAGCGCTGAATTTCTCTTTTTGCCAGTTTCTATTGGAAAGCAATAATGCCGTATACACCGATGAGCGATCTTGGACAGCAGGGCCTGTTTGACATCACGCGCACACTTTTACAACAGCCCGACCTGGGTGCGCTAAGCGATACCCTGACGCGGCTGGTCAGGCAATCAGCGCTGGCGGACAGCGCCGCCATTGTGCTCTGGCATAGCGCAACCCACCGCGCGAGCTATTTCTCAACGCGTGATAACGGCAAAATCTTCGAATATGAGGATGAAACGTTTCTGGCCCACGGGCCGGTGCGGCGTATTCTCTCCCGCCCGGAAGCGCTGCACTGCAATTATGACCAGTTTCGCCAGGCCTGGCCGAAGCTGGCAGAGAGCAACCTTTACCGCCCGTTCGGCCACTACAGCATGCTACCGCTGGCGGTGGAAGGGCAAATTTTTGGCGGCTGCGAGTTTATCCGCAATACCGACCAGCCCTGGAGCGAGGCGGAGTACGAACGCCTGCACACCTTTACCCAGATTGTGGCCGTTGTCGCGGAGCAGATCCAAAGCCGCGTCACCAATAACGTGGATTACGACCTGCTGAGCCGCGAGCGCGATAACTTCCGCATTCTGGTCGCCATCACCAACGCCGTGCTCTCCCGCCTCGATATGGATGAGCTGGTCAGCGAAGTGTCAAAAGAGATCCACCACTATTTTAAAATCGACGCCATCAGCATTGCGCTACGCGGCAACCGGAAAGGCAAGCTGAACATCTACTCCACCCACTACCTCGATGAAGCTAACCCGGCGCACGAGCAGAGTGAAGTGGACGAGGCCGGAACGCTGTCCGAGCGGGTATTCAAAAGCAAAGAGATCTTGCTGCTGAATCTCAGCGAACAGGATCCGGTAGCCCCCTACGAACGCATGCTGTTCAACACCTGGGGCAACAAGATCCAGACCCTGTGCCTGCTGCCGCTGATGTCCGGAAACACCATGCTGGGCGTGCTTAAACTGGCGCAGTGCGATGAAGCCGTATTTACCACCGCCAACCTGAAGCTGCTGCGCCAGATCGCCGAGCGTATCTCCATTGCGCTGGATAACGCCCTCGCCTATCAGGAGATCCATCGCCTGAAGGAGCGGCTGGTGGACGAAAACCTGGCCCTGACCGAACAGCTCAACAACGTGGACAGCGAGTTTGGCGAAATCATCGGACGCAGCGATGCCATGTACAGCGTCCTCAAGCAGGTGGAAATGGTGGCGCAGAGCGACAGCACGGTGCTGATCCTCGGTGAAACCGGCACCGGAAAAGAGCTGATTGCCCGCGCCATTCACAACCTGAGCAACCGCAACAGCCGCCGGATGGTGAAGATGAACTGCGCGGCGATGCCTGCGGGACTGCTGGAAAGCGACCTGTTCGGCCACGAGCGCGGCGCCTTTACCGGCGCCAGTAGCCAGCGGCTGGGCCGTTTTGAACTGGCGGATAAAAGCTCGTTGTTCCTCGACGAAGTGGGCGATATGCCGCTGGAGCTACAGCCTAAACTGCTGCGCGTTTTGCAGGAGCAGGAATTTGAGCGCCTCGGCAGCAACAAGCTGATCCAGACTGACGTGCGTCTGATTGCCGCCACCAACCGCGATCTGAAAAAAATGGTCGCCGACCGCGAGTTTCGCAGCGATCTTTACTATCGCCTGAACGTCTTCCCGATCTGCCTGCCGCCGCTGCGCGAGCGCCCGGAAGATATTCCGCTGCTGGTGAAAGCTTTTACCGCGAAGATTGCCCGCCGGATGGGGCGGAATATCGACAGTATTCCTGCCGAAACGCTACGCACCCTCTCGGCGATGGAGTGGCCGGGGAACGTACGCGAGCTGGAAAACGTCATTGAGCGCGCGGTTCTGCTGACGCGCGGGAACGTGCTCCAGCTCTCCCTGCCAGAGGTTGCTCTCCCTGAAACACCCGTGGCCGCAACCGCGCTTGCGAAAGAGGGAGAAGATGAATATCAGCGCATTATGCGCGTGCTGAAGGAGACCAACGGCGTGGTCGCCGGGCCTAAGGGCGCAGCCCAGCGGCTGGGGCTGAAACGCACCACCTTGCTCTCGCGCATGAAGCGTCTGGGAATCGATAAAGAGAGCCTGCTTTAACCCGTCATTCCGGCGCCGCTTATGGCGCCGCCTTTCATCACCCTGCGTAATTGTCCCACATTGACACAATATATTTTCCTCTGTATAAAATTCCGCCTTAATAATGCGTTTCATTTGCATCAAAATAATTTTAATGAAGGGTAGCGTTTAATGAAAAAGGTTCTCTGCGCGTTAGGCCTGGCGGTGGCATCAATGAGTACAGCTCTGGCTACCACGTATCCGCTCACGATAGAAAACTGCGGATATAAAGAGACGTTCACCAAAGCGCCGGAACGCGTCGTGGCCCTGGGTCAGAATACCGTCGAGATCCTGCTTCTGCTGGGTCTGGAAGATAAGGTGAAAGCCAGCGCCTTCTGGCCGACCAAAGTATTGCCGCAGCTGGCTGAGCAGAATGCAAAAATCAAAACCCTGACCGTCGAAATTCCGACGCTTGAATCCATCCTTGCGCAAAACCCTGATTTTGTTCCTGCACAGCTGCCGCTGCTGCTCGGACCGGAAAGTAAGGTCGCAAAACGCGAAGACCTGGCCACCGTTGGCGTAAACAGCTATTTATCCCCGGGCATGTGCGCCACCAAAAAAGCCGCAGGGGACATGTACGGCAGCCGCCAGGCGCTGTGGGACATGACCTACCTTTATAAAGAGATTGAAGATTTCGCGAAGATTTTCAACGTGGAAGCGCGCGGTCAGGCCGTTATCGCCGATTTCAAAAAACGTGAAGCCGACCTGCGCCAGGAATTTGGCAAAAACAAAAAAGACCTCTCCTTTGTGTTCTGGTTCTCAAGCTCCTCGCCGTCGGCTGATGCCTATGTCGGCGGCAAAAACAGCGCCTCCGGCTTTATTGCTAACGTGCTGGGTGGTCATAACGCCATTACCTCAGAATCCGAATGGCCGACCGTGGGCTGGGAAAGCATTATTGCCGCAAATCCGGACGTGATTGTGGTCTCCAGCCTGGATCGTAACCGCTGGGCGCTGGATAACGCGGAAGAAAAAATCAAATTTCTCAAAAGCGACCCTGCCGTCAGCCAGCTTGATGCTGTCAAAAAAGGCCATATCGTCGTGATGGACGGCCAGGCCATGAACCCGACCATCCGTACGCTTTACGGTGCTGAGCAGGTCGGTGAACAGCTCAGAAAACTGGGACTGAACTGATGACGGCAGCCGTACTTCAGGCCCGACAGGGCCTGTTTCTGACCACCTCTGCTCTGCTTGCCGTCGTCCTGCTGTTTCTTGTGATAGCCCTCGGCGTGAGCGTCGGTGAGCTGTCGATTCCGCTCTCCAACGTCTTTTACGCCATTGGTAATAAGCTGGGGCTGACCGACGTTCCGCTCAACCGTATCTATGAAAGCGTTATCTGGGACTTTCGTCTCAGCCGCGCGCTGGTGGCGGCCTGCTGCGGGGCCGGGTTAGCCATCTGCGGCGCCGTGCTGCAAAGCCTTTTGAAGAACGCGCTGGCGGAACCTTACGTGCTCGGCGTGTCTGCTGGCGCGTCCACGGGTGCAGTGTCGGTCGTCGTTCTGGGCATCGGCACCGGCGCGGTGTCGCTCTCTGCGGGCGCGTTTGCTGGCGCTTTTGCGGCGTTTGCCTTCGTCGCCTTCCTGACCAACGGCGCACGTGGCGGCAATGAACGCACGATCCTGGCGGGCGTGGCGGCCTCTCAGCTGTTTAACGCCATTACCGCCTACACCATCAGCACTTCTGCCAGCGCACAACAGGCGCGTGACGTGATGTTCTGGCTGCTGGGCAGCTTTAGCGGCGTGCGCTGGCCAGAATTCCAGCTGGCGCTGGTTGTCGTGCTGGCGGGCCTTGCCGTCTGTCTTTACTATTCCCGGGCGCTGGACGCCTTTACCTTTGGTGATGACGCCGCCGCCTCGTTGGGCATTGCCGTACCCTGGGTGCGCCTGGCCTTGTTCACCACCACCGCGCTGATCACCGCGACCATCGTCAGTATGGCGGGGTCTATTGGTTTTGTCGGACTGGTGGTGCCGCACCTCATGCGTTTCCTGTTCGGGCCGCTGCACCGTACGCTGCTGATAGCCAGCGCGCTGGCGGGGGCGATCCTGATGGTGCTGGCCGACATCGCCTCGCGGATGCTGATTGCCCCGCAAAGCCTGCCGGTTGGCGTCGTTACCGCACTGGTGGGCGTGCCGTTCTTCGCCGTGATTATCTACCGCTCAAGGAATAAGTGATGAGCATCTGCGCCGACAATATCACCTGGAAGGTAGGCAAAAAAGTCATCGTCAATAACGTGTCGCTCAAGGTGGCGCGGGGTGAAACGGTGGGTCTGCTCGGCCCTAACGGCTGCGGTAAATCTTCGCTGTTGCGCATTCTGGCGGGTCTGCGCCGCCCGGATGCCGGGTGCGTAACGCTGGACGGACAGGACATTGCCCGTATTGCCAAAAAGCAGCTGGCGCGCCGCGTGGCGTTTGTGGAACAGCACGGGATGACCGACGCCAATATGCGGGTGCGCGACGTCGTGAAACTGGGGCGTATTCCGCACCATTCTCCCTTCTCGAACTGGAGCGCGCAGGATGACGAAACCGTCACCGCCGCCCTGCAACGTGTGGATATGCTGGATCGCAGCGAACAAGGCTGGCAGAGCTTATCCGGCGGCGAACGTCAGCGGGTACATATCGCCCGCGCGCTGGCGCAAACGCCCACCGAGATCCTGCTGGATGAACCAACCAACCATCTGGACATTCATCATCAAATGCAGCTGATGCAGCTTATCAGTGAGCTGCCAGTGACCAGCATCGTCGCCATCCACGATCTTAACCACGCGTCCATGTTCTGTGACTCGCTGATTGTGATGCAGCAAGGGCAGATTGTGGCGACCGGAACGCCGCAGGAAATCTTATCCGAGGCGTTACTCTGGGATGTGTTCAGAGTGAAAACCAGAATCGAGATCTCGCCGTACCACGGCAAAAAGCACATCCATTTCATCGTGTAAGGGTGAGTTAAAACTATGCCTCTTCGCCCTGCCGCCACCCTCTGGCCGCCCGTTCTGCTGGGCAGCCAGTTTGTGTTTAATATCGGCTTTTACGCAGTCGTCCCCTTCCTGGCGATCTTCTTACGTGACGATATGCTGCTCTCCGGCGGGCTGATTGGGCTGGTGCTGGGGCTGCGCACTTTTTCCCAGCAGGGGATGTTTATTGTCGGCGGTGCGCTTTCAGACCGGTTTGGCGCGAAGAGCGTGATCCTCAGCGGCTGCATTGTCCGTGTGGCGGGTTATCTGCTGCTGGCCTTCGGGCAATCTCTGTGGCCCATTATTCTGGGGGCCTGTCTGACGGGCGTCGGAGGTGCGCTGTTCTCACCGTCGATAGAAGCCCTGCTGGCCAAAGCGGGAACGCAAAGCGAGGCGAAAGGTAAACGCAGCCGCGCGGAGTGGTTTGCGCTGTTCGCGGTGTGCGGTGAACTCGGCGCCGTACTCGGCCCGGTGATGGGCGCCCTGCTGACGGGGCTGGGTTTTCGTCAGGTTGCGCTCGCTGGTGCCGGGATATTTATCGTTGCGCTCATCGTGCTCTTTTTCTGCCTGCCTGCGGCGCATCACAGCACGAAGCCGCTGAAAATTCTGCCCTGGTGGACGACGTTTCGTCAGCCGCGTTTCGTCGCCTTTATCATTGCCTACAGTTCATGGCTGTTAAGCTATAACCAGCTTTATCTGGCGCTGCCGGTGGAGATCCAGCGCGCCGGGGGTAACGAAAAAGACCTGGGGCCGCTGTTTATGCTGGCCTCGGTGCTGATTATTGTTCTGCAATTGCCTCTCGCCCGCTTCGCCCGAAAGGTTGGCGCGGTGAGGATCTTACCGGTGGGCTTTTTGCTGCTCTCCGCCGCGTTTGCCACCGTGGCGCTCTTTGCCGCGACAGCGCCGCCGGAGGGCTGGCTGCGCCTGCTGCCCTCTGCAAGCCTTGTTACGCTTTTAACGCTCGGACAGATGCTGCTGGTGCCGTCGGCAAAAGATTTGATCCCACTTTTTGCCGAGGAGTCAACGCTTGGGGCGCACTATGGCGCGCTCTCAACCGCTGGCGGCGTCGCGGTACTGGCGGGGAATTTAGCGTTAGGGGGCCTGCTGGACAAGGCGCTGGTGCCCTCAACGCAAGCCATTTACCCCTGGCTGTTGCTGGCGGTATTTCCGCTGTGCAGCGCCATCGCCCTGAGCGTGATTTGTCGCCCACTGCGGCGCTGAGTCGATTATTTTTTGGGCCGATACTTTTCCGGTAATTCCGGAACCGGACGGCGATCGTCGATCAGATGACGGATGGTCAGAATCGGATGACGCCATAACATACGTGGCCCTGCCCAGCGCATCACCTGCTTCATCTCTTCCCGTCTGGCGGGCTGATAGCAGTGCACCGGGCACTGTTTGCAGGCGGGTTTTTCCTCACCAAACACGCATTTATCCAGCCGCTTATCGGCATACGCATTAAGCGCCGGATAGTGCCCCTCTTCTTTTATGGCTTGCGGACACCTGTTTTCGTACAGGGCGATCATTCTGGCGATCGTCTTTTTTTCTCGTAAAATACGTTTACCGGACATAACGTCGTCCCCAACAATAAAGTGCATTTATAATACCTTTTTATCTGCACATTTTCAGTCATTGCATTCCGTTTTCTGAAGCGTCCTTCCAGAATTACCCCTCCTTCCCCTGCGTTTTACTGGTATTTTATACAGGCATAAATAACCACCTTTGACCGCATTCACCGGAGCGCTTATGCAAGAGATCGCAATCGCCAAACCCTACCGTCACTTGAAAGTGGGTTACTTCAGAAAACGTCATGAAGACCGTAAAACGAAGATCCCAAAACGGTACAGCGTACACGCTGCGCTGAGCCTGAAAGGCGACTGGCTTGAAAAAGCGGGATTTACCACCAACTCGCAGGTTCGGGTGGGCGTCGAGCACGGGAAAATCATCATTGAATTAATGGCGGAAGATGCCTCGTAAAGTCGTGACTTTTTTCTGCGCCGCACCTTTTTTTCATGCGACAATAGAAGGAACAATCGGCCATTGAGCCGCTCAAAGCGTAATATTTTCAAAGAAATGGATATCATAACTCCATGAGCACAATCGACAATTTCGACGCACATACGCCGATGATGCAGCAGTATCTGAAGCTGAAGGCACAGCATCCGGAAATTCTGCTGTTTTACCGTATGGGCGATTTTTACGAGCTTTTTTATGACGATGCGAAACGTGCATCTCAGCTGCTCGACATTTCCCTGACGAAACGTGGCGCGTCGGCAGGTGAGCCAATCCCGATGGCGGGCATCCCGCATCACGCGGTTGAAAACTATCTGGCGAAGCTGGTGAACCAGGGCGAGTCTGTCGCCATCTGCGAACAAATTGGTGACCCGGCAACGTCCAAAGGCCCCGTTGAGCGCAAGGTCGTGCGTATCGTCACGCCGGGCACCATCAGCGATGAAGCCCTGCTTCAGGAGCGTCAGGATAACCTGCTGGCGGCGATCTGGCAGGACGGTAAAGGGTTTGGCTACGCCACGCTGGATATCAGCTCCGGTCGTTTTCGCCTGAGCGAACCGGCTGACCGTGAAACCATGGCGGCTGAACTACAGCGCACCAATCCGGCAGAACTGCTTTATGCAGAGGATTTCGCCGAGATGGCGCTGATCGAAGGTCGCCGCGGCCTGCGTCGTCGCCCACTGTGGGAGTTCGAAATTGATACCGCGCGCCAGCAGCTCAACCTGCAATTTGGCACGCGCGATTTGATTGGCTTTGGTGTGGAAAATGCCCCGCGCGGGCTGTGTGCCGCTGGCTGCCTGTTGCAGTACGTTAAGGATACGCAGCGCACCGCCCTGCCCCATATCCGTTCCATTACCATGGAGCGTCAGCAGGACAGCATCATCATGGATGCCGCCACGCGCCGCAACCTGGAGATCACTCAGAACCTCGCGGGCGGCATTGAAAACACGCTGGCGTCGGTTCTCGACAGCACGGTTACCCCTATGGGCAGCCGTATGCTCAAACGCTGGCTGCATATGCCGATCCGCAACACCGACACGCTGATCGGCCGCCAGCAAACCATTGCCGCATTGCAGGATCGTTACACCGAATTGCAGCCGGTGCTGCGTCAGGTGGGCGATCTTGAGCGTATTCTTGCGCGCCTGGCATTGCGCACCGCGCGTCCACGCGATCTCGCCCGTATGCGTCACGCTTTCCAGCAGTTGCCGGAACTGCGCGCACAGCTGGGAGAGATCGACAGCGCGCCGGTGCAAAAGCTGCGCGAAACCATGGGCGAGTTTACCGAGCTTCGCGAACTGCTGGAACGCGCCATCATTGATGCGCCGCCTGTTCTGGTGCGGGATGGCGGGGTTATTGCTCCGGGTTACAACGAAGAGCTGGACGAATGGCGTGCGCTGGCCGATGGCGCGACGGATTATCTTGATAAGCTGGAAATCCGCGAGCGTGAACGTCTGGGGCTAGACACCCTGAAAGTCGGCTACAACGCGGTACACGGTTACTATATTCAGATCAGCCGTGGGCAGAGCCACCTGGCCCCGATTCACTACGTTCGCCGCCAGACGCTGAAAAATGCCGAGCGCTACATTATTCCCGAACTGAAAGAGTACGAGGACAAAGTGCTCACGTCGAAGGGTAAAGCGCTGGCGCTGGAGAAGCAGCTGTATGACGAGCTGTTCGACATCCTGATGCCGCACCTGGCTGACCTGCAACTGAGCGCCGCTGCGCTGGCCGAGCTGGATGTCCTGGTTAACCTGGCCGAGCGCGCCGATACGCTGAACTACACCTGTCCAGCCTTTACTGACAAACCCGGCATTCGCATTACCGAAGGCCGCCACCCGGTGGTTGAGCAGGTGCTGAACGAGCCGTTTATTGCCAACCCGCTGAACCTGTCACCACAGCGAAGAATGCTGATCATTACCGGCCCCAATATGGGCGGTAAAAGTACCTATATGCGCCAGACAGCCCTTATCGCGCTGCTCGCCTACATTGGCAGCTATGTTCCGGCGCAGAAGGTTGAGATTGGCCCTGTCGATCGTATTTTTACCCGTGTGGGTGCGGCAGACGATCTTGCGAGCGGTCGCTCTACCTTTATGGTCGAGATGACCGAAACCGCCAACATTCTGCATAACGCGACAGAAAACAGCCTGGTGTTGATGGACGAAGTAGGACGCGGCACCTCCACCTATGACGGCCTGTCTCTGGCCTGGGCGTGTGCGGAAAGCCTGGCGAATAAAATCAAGGCGCTGACGCTGTTCGCGACGCACTATTTCGAACTGACACAGCTGCCAGAAAAAATGGAAGGTGTGGCTAACGTCCACCTTGATGCGCTTGAGCACGGCGACACCATCGCCTTTATGCACACGGTGCAGGACGGCGCGGCAAGCAAGAGTTATGGCCTGGCCGTCGCCGCGCTGGCGGGCGTGCCGAAAGAGGTGATCAAACGCGCGCGTCAGAAATTGCGTGAGCTGGAAAGCTTGTCACCGAATGCGGCTGCTACGCAGATAGATGGTACGCAGATGTCACTGCTGGCGGCCCCGGAGGAGACCTCTCCAGCCGTGGAAGCGCTGGAAAATCTCGACCCGGATTCACTAACGCCGCGTCAGGCGCTGGAGTGGATTTACCGGTTGAAGAGTCTGGTTTAGTTCTCTGCGGTCTTTTTTGCCGGGTGGCGGCTTCGCCTTACCCGGCCTACAAAACCCGTAGGCCCGGTAAGCGCAGCCGCCACCGGGCTTTTTTTACAGCAGCGGCGGGATTGTTGGCACCTGCGGCGCCTCATCAATATCCTTCTGCGTCATGCGGAAGGCTTCCGGGTAATGCTCGCGGCTGGTACGGCGTAGCGGTTCGGTATCGCGCCAGGTATACAGACAGTGCTGGCACTGATATACCGTCCAGACACCTTTCACCGGTGATGTTGCCATTACTTCAATATGTTCATCGGCACAACGTGGACAAATCATTTTTTCCTCCTTATTGACGTGCTGCCAGCATCGCGGTCAGTTTTTCGGCCCAGGCTTTGGTTTCAGGGAGGTCCTGTACCGGCTGGCTGTAGTGACCACGGTTGTCCGGGGCAACAGGGGTGGTGGCATCAATGATCAGCTTGTCGGTGATCCCCGCCGGGCTGGAGCCAGGGTCAAGTTCCAGCACAGACATATTCGGAAGCTGCACCAGATCGCCCGCCGGATTAACCTTCGATGAAAGCGCCCACATGACCTGCGGCAGGTTAAACGGATCGACATCTTCATCCACCATAATCACCATCTTCACGTAACCCAGACCGTGCGGTGTGGTCATGGCGCGTAGCCCGACCGCACGGGCAAAACCGCCGTAACGCTTTTTAGTGGAGATAATTGCCAGCAGACCGTGGGTGTACATGGCGTTTACCGCCTGCACTTCCGGGAATTCCGCCTTCAGTTGCTGATAGAGCGGCACGCAGGTGGCGGGTCCCATCAGATAATCAATCTCGGTCCAAGGCATCCCCAGGTAGAGAGATTCGAAAATGGGTTTGGTGCGGTAAGAGACTTTATCAATGCGCACAACGGTCATGTTGCGCCCGCCAGAGTAGTGTCCGGTAAACTCACCGAATGGTCCTTCAATTTCACGTTTCCGGCCTTCAATCACCCCTTCCAGGATCACTTCCGACCCCCACGGCACATCAAAACCGGTCAGCGGAGCCGTCGCAATCGGATACGGGCTTTCGCGTAGCGCGCCAGCCATCTCATACTCGGATTGATCGTATTTCAGCGGCGTGGCGCCCATCAGGGTGATGATCGGATCGTTACCCAGCGTAATGGCAATGGGCAGGTCTTCGCCACGCTCTTCTGCCTTATGCAGATGCAGCGCAATATCATGCATCGGCACCGGTTGCAGGCCGAGCTTACGCTTGCCCTTCACTTCCATACGGTAAATGCCGACGTTCTGCTTGCCGAAGTGGTCGGGGTCGAGCGGATCGCGGGAGACAACGCACGCTTTATCGAGATAAAAGCCCCCGTCACCGTCGTTCAGGCGGAACAGCGGCAAAATGTCGAACAGGTTGATATCTTCTCCGTCCACCGTGTTCTGCGCCCAGGCAGGATTGGCACGACGCTCTGGCGTGACGGGGAATTTGTCCCAGCGACGAATAAACTCGTCGATCTGTTTTTTCACCGAAGTATTCGCTGGCAGCCCCATCGAAATGGCGTGGTTTTGCCACGAGCCGATGGTGTTCATCACCACTCGGGCATCGGTGAAGCCGCGAATATTATCGAACCACAGCGCAGGCGCGCCATCGCCAATGCGCCCGGTAGCGTTGGCGGCCGCCGCTAAATCCGGCTCCGCGTTTACCTCTTCCTCAATTTTCAGCAGCTGCCCTTGCTCATCGAGCGCCTGCAAGAAGCTTCTCAAATCATCAAATGCCATCTTTATTCTCCTGTGAAAAATGTTTCGCTGCCTGCAAACCTTCCCAGCGTCGGGCTTTTTTATGCTCCAGACCAAACTGGTCGAGAACGCGGGTCACGATATGCTGGGTAATGTCATCGGCGGTTTGCGGGTGGTTGTAGTACGCAGGCATAGGCGGCACCATCGCCACGCCCATGCGGGAAAGGGCAAGCATGTTCTCAAGATGAATGGTGCTGAGCGGCGTCTCGCGGGGAACCAGCACCAGCTTGCGTCCCTCTTTCAGCACCACGTCTGCCGCACGCCCTACCAGCCCTTCGGCGTAGCCCGCGCGGATCCCCGCCAGCGTTTTCATGCTGCACGGGATGACGATCATGCCGTCGGTGCGAAACGAGCCGGAGGAGATGGTGGCAGCCTGATCGGCCGGACTGTGGACGACATCCGCCAGTGCAGCAACGTCATGCGCAGTGAAGGGCGTTTCCAGCTCAATCGTGGTTTTTGCCCACTTCGTCATCACCAGGTGCGTTTCCACCTCCGGCATTTCCCGCAGCGCCTGCAACAACGCCACGCCTAATGGCGCACCCGTCGCGCCCGTCATTCCCACAATCAATCTCATTCAGCACCTCAATTAGTTTGTTCGTATACGAACATATTAATTAAACTACGCCTGGATCCTGCTGCTGACAAGATCATTCGCATGCGATCACACTATTCGCTAAAAAACTCTCGCGTTAAAATTCAGCCCGAGAGCGGCTATCATAGAGGGAGTATTTATCCGTCGGAGTGTCCATGGAGTTAAGACAAGAAGCTTTCCATCTGCTACGTCAGCTTTTTCAACAGCATACCGCCCAGTGGCAGCA
This sequence comes from Enterobacter hormaechei ATCC 49162, assembly GCF_001875655.1. Classification (NCBI taxonomy): domain Bacteria; kingdom Pseudomonadati; phylum Pseudomonadota; class Gammaproteobacteria; order Enterobacterales; family Enterobacteriaceae; genus Enterobacter; species Enterobacter hormaechei. The sequence continues at coordinate 731,492 of NZ_MKEQ01000002.1, read as the reverse complement.
CGCACTGCCCGAACTGACCAAGCCACAATATGCGGTGATGCGGTCAATTGCTGAAAATCCTGGCATTGAGCAGGTTGCACTGACTGAAGTCGCAGTGAGCACCAAAGCGACGCTGGCAGAAATGCTGAGCCGTATGGAAGCACGCGGCCTGGTCAGGCGCGAGCACGATCCGGCAGACAAGCGCCGTCGTTTTGTCTTTCTGACGGCCGAAGGTGAGGCCCTGCTTGAGCGCAGTAAACCGATTGGAAATGAGGTGGATGAGGCGTTTTTAGGGCGTCTTAACGGCGCGGAACGAGAGCAATTTTCAGCGCTCATCAAAAAGATGATGCAGGATTAAGTCACCCTGACGCGCATAAAATCAATAAATGTTCGCACTTTCGCGGGCACATGCCGGGCATCGGGATAAACGGCATAGATGCCCTGCTGAGCAAACGTGTACGCCGGTAACAGCGAGACCAGTTCCCCCGCATCCAGTGCGTTACGTACCAGCCACTCCGGCAGCAGCGCCACCCCACATCCCGCGAGGGCAAAAGCCATCAGCGCCTGGGCGCTGTCTGCATACAGGCGCGGCGCTTTCTTGATCTCAAAGGAAACCGGATGCCGATCAACACCTCTCACCTGCCAGCGCAGCGGCGACGTTAAACGCTCATGAATGATCCAGTCCGCTTCTGCCAGCTGATCCAGCGAGTCAACCGGATGGTTTGCCAGCCAGCCTGGTGTTGCCACGGGCAGGATGGTGAAGGAGGTCATCAACGCGGCGTGGTAGCGCGAATCGGCAAGCGTGCCGAGCCGGATAGCGACATCGAAGCGCTCGGCGATAAGATCGGCATGCAAAGAGGACGAGACATGCCGCACGCGGAGGTCCGGGTGCAGCTGGCTAAATTCAGCCAGCAAAGGCACCACCACCTGCGAGCCATATTCGGGCGTGGTGGTGATCCGCAGTTCTCCCGTCAGCCCGGCATGGTTGGCGCGAACATCATCCTGCAATCGCTCTGCATCCCGTAACAGCACCACGCTTCGTTGATGAAAGAGCTTCCCCGCCTCGGTCAGCGTCAGGCGTCGGGTGGTTCGCAGCAACAGGGTGACGCCCAGCTCCTCTTCAAGCTGACGAATATGAAAGCTGACCACCGCTTTTGTCAGCCCCATCGCCTCCGCCGCGGCGGTGAAACTGCCGGTGTCCGCTACGGCGATAAACATCTCCGTACGCTGTAAACTAAGCATCGCTTGCCTGGTTAACTGTCAAAATAATGTTGACAGTATATCGTGGTTTGTCGCGTTTATCCGTAACGCGCGGGCCGATACGATACGCCACCTCACCGGAGGAACTTCCATGACGTATCGCAGCAAAATCGCCGTCGTCTTTCTGCTCGGCTTTTTCCTTGATTTGATAAACATGTTTATTGCCAGCGTCGCCTTTCCGGCGATGGCTCGCGCTTTCAATACCACACCTTCCGCGCTTGCCTGGGTAAGTAACGGATACATTGCCGGACTGACGTTAGTCATCCCTTTCAGCAGTATCCTGACGCGCCGCATCGGGCCGAAGCGCGTTATCCTGCTGTCACTGCTTCTCTTTAGCGCGGCCTCCGTTGCGGCGGGTCTCTCATCTTCGCTGGAAAGTCTGATTGCCTGGCGAGTCGTGCAGGGTGCTGGAGGGGGTTTATTGATCCCGGTTGGTCAGGCGCTGACCTGGCAACAGTTTAAGCCTCATGAGCGGGCCAGACTCTCCTCGGCGGTGATGCTGGTCGCACTGCTTGCCCCCGCCTGCTCACCGGCGGTGGGCGGTATGCTGGTTCAGGCATTCAGCTGGCGCTGGATATTTTTTGCCACCCTGCCCGTCGCCATTGTCACCTTTGCTTTGGCCTGCGCGTGGCTTAAAACAGAACCGTCACCGATAAACACCACCAGGACAGTAAACCTGTCTTTGCTGACGGATCCGCTGTTGCGCTTATCCATGCTTATCTATGTGTGCGTACCCGGCATCTTTATCGGCGTGAACGTAACGGGCATGTATTACCTCCAGAGCGAGGCCAATATGACGCCCGCCGCAACGGGCATGCTTATGCTGCCATGGTCTGTGGCTTCGTTTTTGGCTATCACCGCAACAGGACGCTATTTCAACCGTATCGGCCCCCGGCCGCTGGTGGTTATCGGTTGCCTTTTGCAGGCGACGGGCATTTTGCTTTTAATTAACGTCGGCCCGGCAATGCTGTTACCTGCCGTTGCGTTTGCGTTGATGGGCGCGGGGGGAAGCCTTTGCAGCAGTACGGCTCAGAGCAGCGCGTTTTTGACGATGCGACCGGAAGATATGCCTGATGCCAGCGCGCTATGGAATCTGAATCGTCAGTTGAGCTTTTTTGCGGGCGCTCTGCTGCTGGCGCAGGCGCTGAGCTTCATGCAGGATTATCTCGCGCCGCTGGCCGCCTGGCACTGGATGTTTGTTTTTGCCGCCGTCATCACCCTACTGCCCGTACTGTACGTCTACCGTCTTAACAACACGCAGTTACTTGCGCAACTGCAACAGGAGCAAGCATGACCCATTTCGAACAAGAGATCCTCGACATTCACGTCGCCCTTGAAAACTGGTTAGGTGCAGGCGAAGGCGATCAGGACGCCCTGCTCGCCCGTTTCCGTCCGGATTTTCTGATGATTCCACCGAGTGGCAACCCTTTAGATCATCACGCGCTTGCCCACTTTTTATATGCGCAGCGGGGAACCCGACCCGGGCTCAGGATCGGTATTGATGCGTTAACAACGCTTCAGACATGGGACAACGGCGCGGTGCTCCATTACCGGGAGACGCAAACCCGGCCAGGCCAGCCCGTAAACGTGCGCTGGTCAACCGCGGTGCTTAATCAGGAAGGGGATAACATCACCTGGCGTTTGCTGCACGAAACAGCGCAGCCGTAAGGCATAAAAAAGGCCCGTCTCACGACGGGCCTTTTCTGACGAATGGTTGCTTACTCGCGGAACAGCGCTTCGATATTCAGACCTTGCCCTTGCAGGATTTCACGCAGGCGGCGCAGCCCTTCAACCTGAATCTGACGAACACGTTCACGGGTCAGGCCAATCTCACGGCCGACATCTTCCAGTGTCGCAGCTTCATACCCCAGTAAACCGAAACGACGTGCCAGCACTTCACGCTGTTTGGCGTTCGGTTCGAACAGCCATTTGACGATGCTCTGTTTCATGTCATCGTCCTGCGTGGTGTCTTCCGGGCCGTTGTCTTTTTCATCGGCCAGGATGTCCAGCAGCGCTTTTTCGGAGTCGCCACCCAGCGGGGTGTCAACCGAGGTAATGCGCTCGTTGAGACGCAGCATACGGCTTACGTCATCAACCGGTTTGTCGAGTTGCTCTGCAATCTCTTCCGCACTTGGCTCGTGGTCCAGCTTATGGGACAACTCGCGCGCAGTACGCAGATAAACATTCAACTCTTTGACGATGTGAATCGGCAGTCGAATCGTACGGGTCTGGTTCATAATAGCCCGTTCGATGGTCTGACGAATCCACCAGGTCGCGTAGGTTGAGAAACGGAACCCGCGTTCCGGGTCAAACTTCTCAACTGCGCGGATGAGACCTAAGTTGCCCTCTTCAATCAGATCCAGCAGAGCCAGACCACGATTGCCGTAACGGCGGGCAATTTTCACGACCAGTCGCAGGTTACTTTCGATCATGCGACGACGCGAGGCAACATCACCACGCAAAGCACGACGTGCGAAATAGACTTCTTCTTCGGCCGTTAGCAGTGGGGAGTAACCAATCTCCCCAAGGTAAAGCTGAGTCGCGTCCAGCACACGCTGTGTGGCACCCTGCGATAACAGCTCTTCTTCAGCCAAATCGTTATCACTGGGTTCCTCTTCTACTAAGGCTTTTTCGTCAAAAGCCTCTGCTCCGTTCTCATCAAATTCCGCGTCTTCATTTAAATCATGAACTTTCAGCGTATTCTGACTCATAAGGTGGCTCCTACCCGTGATCCCTGGACGAGACACCCTGGCTGGCATGCCCCGTCAATTTATCGCTGCGGTAAATATTGCAGCGGGTTTACGGATTTCCCCTTGTAACGAATTTCAAAATGCAAGCGTGTAGAACTGGTTCCGGTGCTACCCATGGTAGCGATTTTTTGCCCCGCCTTAACTTCTTGTTGTTCCCGGACCAGCATAGTGTCGTTATGGGCGTAGGCACTCAGGTAATCATCATTATGTTTGATGATAATAAGATTACCGTAACCGCGCAGTGCGTTACCGGCATAGACAACGCGTCCGTCTGCGGTCGCGATGATTGCCTGTCCTTTACTGCCTGCGATATCGATCCCTTTGTTACCCCCCTCAGAGGTGGCGAAGTTCTCGATAATCTTGCCGTCAGTTGGCCAGCGCCAGGTGGTGATTGACGAGCTGGCATTCTGACTGCTTGCAGTCGGTACAGTAGAGCTAACCACAGGTGCCGTAGTCGGTGCTGTGACAACAGTCGCAGTACCTTTATTATTCGGCAACATTTTGTTAGCACTCTGATCACCTGAATCCTCAGAATACGTAATTACAGGTTGTGAAGCAACCACCGTGGTGGTTTTTTGTGCAGGGGTAACGCTGTTATTTTGCGCAGTTACGTCGGCAGCCGAAACGGTGTTGCCTGGCGTAAGCGGTGTCCCCGTCGCGTTGCCAACCTGAAGCGTTTGTCCAACTTCCAGAGCATACGGGGCCTGGACGTTGTTTCGCTGTGCCAGATCGCGGAAATCGTTCCCGGTGATCCAGGCAATGTAGAACAGCGTATCGCCGCGCTTCACGGTATAGGTGCTGCCGCCGGTATAGCTACCTTTCGGAATGTTCCCATACTTACGGTTATACACTATGCGGCCATTTTCGGTCTGAACAGGCTGATCCACTGGCTGAATCTGCGAAGGCTGCGTAACTGGACGCTGGACCGGCTGGATCTGCGGAGTTTGCTGCGCCGTTGAGGTGCCCATTTTAGGCGGAGGGGTGATCAACATTCCGCTGGACGTGTTACCCGAGCCGCTGGTTCCATTGACGGAACTGACAGGCGCTGGCGCGTTATTCGAATTTGTACAGCCTGCCAGCCAGAGCGAAACCAGTGATAATGCCGCAACACGGCTGATGGTGAATTTTGGGCTTCCCGCGCTCATTTATCCCCCAGGAATGTGTTAACTACCAGTGACTTAAAAATAACCGTGATGGCACGAACCTATCGCGCCACACCATACGCTGAATTTGCCTTAATAACCCTGGAAAAATCCGAGTCTCAGGCCAGCTCGCCCTTAACCAGGGGCACAAAACGTACGGCTTCCACGGTATCGATAATAAACTCGCCGCCGCGCCGACGAACGCGCTTTAAAAGCTGCTGCTCATCCCCGACGGGCAAAACAAGAATACCCCCCTCATCCAGCTGCGAGAGAAGTGCAGCGGGGATTTCAGGAGGCGCTGCCGTGACAATGATGGCGTCAAACGGGGCGCGAGCCTGCCAACCCTGCCATCCATCGCCGTGGCGTGTCGATACATTATGTAAATCAAGCTGTTTCAGGCGACGGCGCGCCTGCCACTGCAAGCCTTTAATCCGTTCCACGGAACAGACATGGTGCACAAGGTGGGCCAGGATCGCGGTTTGATACCCTGAACCGGTGCCAATTTCCAGTACGCGGGAGTCTGGCGTTAACTCCAGAAGCTCCGTCATACGCGCCACCATGTAGGGCTGCGAAATCGTCTGGCCTTGCCCGATGGGCAGCGCCACGTTTTCCCACGCTTTGTGTTCAAACGCCTCGTCTACAAATTTCTCACGCGGGACCTGAGCAAGCGCCTCAAGCACGTGCTCGTCGCGGATCCCCTGTGCGCGAAGTTGTTCCAGAAGAGTTTGTACACGTTTGCTTACCATTGCGCGTTCACTCCGACCCGATCTAACCAGTCCGACACCACATCATGCGCGCTATAAGCGGTTAAATCTACGTGCAACGGCGTAACGGAAACGTATCCTTCATCCACCGCCGCGAAGTCGGTATCTGGCCCGGCATCGCATTTATCGCCCGGCGGACCGATCCAGTACAGGGTATTGCCGCGCGGATCCTGCTGGGGAATAACCTGATCGGCTGGATGGCGACTGCCGCAGCGCGTCACGCGGATCCCTTTGATCTCGTCCAGCGGGAGATCCGGCACGTTGATGTTGAGAATACGTCCGGTACGCAGCGGCTCTCGGCCAAGCGCACGGAGAAGGGAGCAGGTCACCGCGGCGGCAGTGTCATAGTGCGTGTGGCCGTTTAACGAGACCGCCAGCGCCGGGAACCCCAGGTGACGCCCTTCCATTGCCGCGGCCACGGTCCCGGAGTAAATCACATCATCGCCAAGATTGGGTCCGGCATTGATGCCAGAGACCACAACATCTGGCCGCGGGCGCATCAGCGCATTCACGCCCAGAAACACGCAGTCGGTCGGCGTCCCCATCTGTACGGCAATATCGCCATTTTCAAAGGTAAAGGTGCGAAGTGAAGACTCCAGCGTCAATGAGTTAGACGCGCCACTGCGGTTACGATCGGGAGCCACGACCTGCACATCCGCAAACTCACGGAGGTGTTTCGCCAGCGTCTGAATACCTGGCGCATGGATCCCGTCATCGTTACTCAGCAATATTCGCATAATCACCCGACGTGTTGATAAGTTCCCTGACAACACTGGTGGCAAAGCTACCTGCCGGCAGCCAGAAGCGTAACTCGACGGTTACGTCATCCCACCAGTTCCAGCTCAACTGTTGCGGGTAGAGGAGCATCGCCCGGCGTGCCGCCTCGACCTTTTCCCGCACCAGCAAGGATTGTAATTCTGGCGCATCCGCCACCGCCGACTGCTCAGCGGCCAGCGCCTCGCCCTGGGTTCCCCAGTCGCCTGAGCCAGGCAAGGCGGCGGTAATCATCAGCGCTTTAGCGTCCACGCGCGACTGGGCATCGGCCATCTCTTCGGCCGTTGCCACAAACCAGCTTCCGCGTCCCGCTAATTGTAGCGCATCGCCGACAACAACTTGATTCGCGTCCGGTTTTTTCAGCCGTTCGCTCACCATCTGATTAAACAACGCACTGCGGGCCGCCGACAACCAAAAACTGCGTTTATTCCTGTCGCGCACCGGTGCATCGCTTTGCGCCCAGCGCAGCGCGCCCAGCAGGTTGCTGCCACCAATGCCAAAGCGCTGTGCGCCAAAGTAGTTCGGTACGCCGCGTTCACAGACAGCGTTCAGGCGTTTTTCAACGTCTTCACGGTTGGTTACTTCACGCAGCACCAGCGTGAAATGGTTGCCTTTTAAGGCGCCCAGTCGCAATTTGCGCTTGTGGCGGGCGTACTCCAGTACCTTACAGCCCTCAAGCTCAAATTTGCTTAAATCAGGCATCGCATTGCCGGGAACGCGGGCGCAAAGCCACTGTTCGGTCACGGCATGTTTATCTTTCTGCCCGGCAAAGCTCACTTCGCGGGCGTGAATTTTGAGGAATTTTGCCAGCGCGTCCGCCACGAAGCGGGTGTTGCAGCCGTTTTTCAGAATGCGCACCAGGATGTGCTCGCCTTCGCCGTCCGGCTCAAACCCGAGATCTTCTACCACCACAAAATCTTCAGGGTTGGCCTTCAGCAGGCCATTGCCCTGCGGCTTTCCGTGCAGGTATGTCAGGTTGTCAAAGTCCGTCATTTGGCCGCCTTCACCAGCAGCGCCACGGCCTCACAGGCAATGCCTTCGCCACGGCCCGTAAAGCCCAGCTTCTCCGTGGTGGTGGCTTTGACGTTGACGTCGTCCATGTGGCAGCCCAGATCTTCAGCGATAAACACGCGCATCTGTGGAATGTGCGGCAGCATCTTCGGTGCCTGAGCAATGATCGTCACATCAACGTTGCCGAGGGTGTAACCTTTGGCCTGAATACGACGCCAGGCTTCGCGCAGCAGTTCGCGGCTGTCCGCGCCCTTAAAAGCAGGATCGGTGTCCGGGAACAGTTTGCCGATGTCGCCCAGCGCGGCGGCACCCAGCAGCGCGTCGGTCAGCGCATGCAGCGCCACGTCGCCATCAGAATGCGCCAGCAGACCTTTTTCGTAAGGAATACGCACGCCGCCAATGATAATTGGGCCTTCGCCGCCAAAGGCGTGTACATCAAAACCGTGTCCAATACGCATTATGCCTTCTCCTGAGGGGTCGTACGGGTAAGATAAAATTCCGCGAGCTGTAAGTCTTCCGGGCGCGTCACTTTTATATTATCAGCGCGCCCTTCAACAAGCGTTGGGTGGAAACCGCAATACTCCAGCGCCGAGGCTTCGTCCGTAATGGTGGCACCTTCTTTAAGCGCTCGCGTTAAGCAGTCGTGGAGCAGTTCGCGGGGGAAAAATTGTGGCGTCAGCGCGTGCCATAAATCCACGCGCTCAACGGTGTGCGCAATCGCCGGTTTACCCGGTTCGGCACGCTTCATGGTGTCACGCACCGGGGCGGCCAGAATGCCGCCCACTTTACTGGTTTCACTCAGGGCCAGCAGACGCGACAAATCGTCGTGATGCAGACAGGGACGCGCGGCATCATGTACCAGCACCCACTGCGCGTTCCCGGCAGCCTGAATGCCCGCCAGGACAGAGTCGGCCCGCTCGGCGCCGCCGTCAACAACGGTAATCTGAGGATGATTTGCCAGCGGAAGCTGCGCAAAACGCGCATCGCCGGGGCTGATGGCAATGACAACGCGTTTCACCCGGGCATGTGCCAGCAGCGCTGCCACGGCGTGCTCGAGGATCGTTTTATCACCAATTGAGAGGTACTGCTTGGGACATTCTGTCTGCATGCGCCGGCCAAAACCTGCGGCCGGCACCACGGCACAGACGTCCGAAAAAGTTGCTGCCATGTCGTAATCCTGGGCCTGATTATCGATTGTTTTGTGCGGAGCCCTGATTGCGTTTAGACGCATCCGGTACCAGACGATAAAACGTTTCGCCCGGCTTAGTCATACTGAGTTCATTGCGTGCGCGCTCCTCAATCGCCTCCTGGCCGCCATTGAGGTCATCAATTTCAGCAAAAAGTTGATCGTTACGCGCTTTAAGTTTGGCGTTTGTCGCCTGCTGTGCCGCGACGTCATCGCTCACCCGGCTGTAGTCGTGTAGTCCGTTTTTGCCGAACCACAGCGAATATTGCAGCCAGACCAGCAAAGCCAGCAACAGCAGCGTTAGTTTACCCATCCTGCCCCCTGAAAAAACGGCATCATCATCCCATAACTTTCCGCTGGACTCTACTGCGGGGTTTTAATTATGCCGCAAGTTAGCCCATCAACCATAAAAACAGCAGGCCAAAGATGACCACCACGGTGGCAATAGTGATGAGCGTACTATACAGGAGCTTGCCGTTGAAAAGGGAGTGCAGCGCCACGCCCACAACCACCGCAACGGGCATCAGCGCCAGGAAGAAAGGCCAGGTGTAGAGGAAGAAAAAGAGGGTGTTACCCCCGTAGATCAAAAACGGGATACCCAGCGCCAGTAACCACGACACGAAGCCGACAATCGCCCCAGGGAAGGACCAGGTCGTCTCGTCGTCGGTCGTTAACGGTTCCGACCCGGTGGTAATCATGTAGTTTTCACTGTTGCGCATAGCTAATCCTGTGACCGTGACTCATCGCTCGGGAAGACAGGTCCCGAACGATACCGTCTCAGGATCTGATAATATCGTCCCGTCTCAGCAGGTCTAATAATTGGCTTACTAAATTTGTTACCAATTGTTGACCCTCCAGATGAATCTCAGGGGATTCAGGCGCTTCGTAAACCGAGTCGATGCCGGTGAAGTTTCGCAGCTCTCCCGCGCGGGCTTTTTTGTACAGCCCTTTCGGATCGCGCGCTTCGCAGATTGCCAGCGGCGTATCCACAAACACTTCAATAAAGCGATCCTGGCCCACGCGCTCGCGCACCATCTGACGCTCGGCGCGGTGCGGGGAGATAAACGCCGTCAGCACCACCAGCCCGGCATCCGCCATCAGGCTGGCGACTTCGCCCACCCGACGAATGTTCTCTTTGCGGTCGTCGTCGCTGAACCCCAAATCGCTGCACAGACCGTGACGCACGTTGTCGCCGTCCAACAGGTAGGTGCTCACCCCCTGCTGATGCAGCGCCTCTTCCAGTGCGCCTGCCACCGTGGATTTACCGGAGCCAGACAGCCCGGTAAACCACAGTACAACCCCACGGTGACCGTGGAGCTGTTCGCGCTGGGCGACGGTGACCGGATGAGGATGCCAGACGACGTTCTCATCATGGGCGGCCATCACTTGCCTCCCAGCAGATCGCGAGCGCCCCAGTGCGGGAAGTGCTTACGCACCAGCGCGTTCAGCTCCAGCTCGAAGGCGCTGAACTCAGACGTCACGCTCGCCTGTGCGTTAGGCTCGCGCACCATGCCAGCACCGACGGTGACGTTGGTCAGGCGGTCGATAAAGATCAGCCCGCCGGTTACCGGGTTCTGCTGATACGGATCCAGCACCAGCGGCTCGTCGAAGGTCAGATCCACCAGGCCAATACCGTTCAGCGGCAGCTCGCTCACGTCACGGTGGGTCAGGTTGTTAATGTCCACCTGGAACTGAATGCCGTCCACGCGGGCGCGGGTTTTCTTGCCCGCAATTTTGATGTCGTAGCTCTGGCCTGCGGTGAGCGGCTGTTCCGCCATCCATACCACGTCCACGGACGCGCCCTGCACCGCCGCCAGCGTCTCCTGCGCGTCGACCAGCAGGTCGCCGCGGCTGATATCAATTTCGTCTTTCAGTACCAGGGTTACCGCTTCACCCGCCCCGGCTTCGTCCAGATCGCCATCAAAGGTGACGATACGGGCAATGGCCGATTCCACACCGGACGGCAGCACCTTCACGCGCTGGCCCACCTTCACCGCGCCGGAGGCAAGGGTGCCTGAGAAGCCGCGGAAATCGAGGTTCGGACGGTTCACGTACTGCACCGGGAAGCGCATCGGTTGAGTATCGACCACGCGCTGAATTTCAACGGTTTCCAGCACTTCCAGCAGCGTTGGACCGCTGTACCACGGCATGTTCGCGCTCTGAGAGGCGACGTTATCCCCTTCCAGCGCCGACAGCGGCACGAAGCGAATATCGAGGTTGCCCGGCAGCTGTTCAGCAAAGGTCAGGTAGCTCTGGCGGATCTCGTCGAATCGCGCTTCGCTGTAGTCCACCAGATCCATTTTGTTCACCGCCACCACCAGGTGTTTGATCCCCAGTAGCGTAGAGATAAAGCTGTGACGTCGAGTCTGATCCAGCACACCTTTACGGGCGTCGATCAGCAGGATGGCCAGGTCACAGGTGGACGCGCCGGTCGCCATGTTACGGGTGTACTGCTCGTGCCCCGGGGTGTCGGCGATAATAAACTTGCGCTTCTCGGTGGAGAAGTAGCGATAGGCGACATCAATGGTGATGCCCTGCTCACGCTCCGCCTGCAAGCCGTCCACCAGCAGCGCCAGGTCGAGTTTTTCGCCCTGGGTGCCGTGGCGTTTACTGTCGTTGTGGAGGGAAGAGAGCTGATCTTCATAAATCTGGCGCGTGTCGTGCAGCAGACGACCAATCAGGGTGCTTTTCCCGTCATCCACGCTGCCGCAGGTCAGGAAACGCAGCAGACTTTTGTACTGTTGGGCGTGCAGATAAGCTTCTACGCCGCCTTCATCGGCAATTTGTTGGGCAATAGTCGTATTCATGGCGGCTCCTTAGAAATAACCCTGACGTTTCTTCAGCTCCATGGAGCCTGCCTGGTCGCGGTCAATCACGCGGCCCTGTCGCTCACTGGTGGTCGACACCAGCATCTCCTCGATGATCTCCGGCAGCGTCTGCGCACTGGATTCCACCGCGCCGGTCAACGGCCAGCAGCCGAGAGTACGGAAACGGACCATCTGTTTTTTGATCACTTCGCCCGGCTGTAAATCAATGCGATCGTCGTCGATCATCATCAGCATGCCGTCGCGCTCCAGCACCGGGCGCTCTGCCGCCAGATACAGCGGAACGATCTCAATATTTTCCAGATAGATGTACTGCCAGATATCCAGCTCGGTCCAGTTAGAGAGCGGGAAGACGCGAATGCTTTCGCCCTTGTTAATCTGGCCGTTGTAGTTGTGCCACAGCTCCGGACGCTGGTTTTTCGGGTCCCAGCGGTGGAAGCGGTCGCGGAAGGAGTAGATACGCTCTTTCGCACGGGATTTCTCCTCGTCACGGCGCGCGCCACCGAAGGCCGCATCAAAACCGTATTTATTCAGCGCCTGCTTCAGCCCTTCGGTTTTCATGATGTCGGTGTGTTTGGCGCTGCCGTGCACGAACGGGTTGATGCCCATCGCCACCCCTTCCGGGTTTTTATGCACCAGCAGCTCGCAGCCGTAGGCTTTGGCGGTACGGTCGCGGAATTCGTACATCTCGCGGAATTTCCAGCCGGTATCCACATGCAGCAGCGGGAACGGCAGCGTACCCGGATAAAACGCTTTACGCGCCAGGTGCAGCATGACGCTGGAATCTTTACCGATGGAGTACATCATCACCGGGTTAGAAAACTCGGCGGCCACTTCGCGGATAATGTGGATACTTTCCGCTTCGAGCTGCCGCAGGTGAGTAAGTCGTTTTTGGTCCATAACCGTTCCTTAAGCCAAATTTATAACAGAGGCGCCGAAGCCTTCTGTGTCGGTTGTGTGTTGGAACCAGGCGAGCGTGCTGTGCAGCTGCACCACTTCTCCCACCACGATCAGGGCGGGCATCGGGGCGTCTTTCGCCAGGGTTGCAAGGTCTTGTAAGGTGCCGATGGCGACATGCTGATCGACGCGTGTCCCGCGGGAGATCACCGCGACCGGCGTCGTTGCATCGCGACCGTGCTGAATAAGCTGTTCGCTGATATCCGCCGCTTTCATCGTGCCCATATAAATCGCCAGCGTTTGTCGGCTCTGGGCGAGATGCGACCAGTCAAACGGCGTGCTGTCGGCTTTATAGTGGCCGGTCACAAAGGTCACGCTCTGGGCAAAATCGCGATGGGTCAGCGGAATACCGGCGTAGGCCGTGACGGCAGACGCCGCCGTAATGCCAGGAACCACCTGGAACGGGACGCCCGCTTCGGCTGCCGCCTGCAACTCTTCGCCACCGCGACCGAAAATAAACGGGTCGCCCCCTTTCAGGCGCACCACGGTCTTGCCCGCTTTCGCGGCGGCAATCAGCATCTGGTTGGTATCGTGCTGCGGCACGGAGTGCTCACCGGCACGTTTGCCGACGCAGATCTGCTCCGCGTCACGGCGGATCAGCTCGCGGATACCGTCGGTCACCAGGTGGTCGTAGAACACCACGTCCGCATCCTGAAGCACCTGTAGGCCACGCAGCGTCAGCAGCCCGGCGTCGCCCGGCCCGGCGCCAACGAGAATGATCTCCCCGCTCGTACTGCCGGGGTTATCCAGTTCGTCTTCGAGAATTTTTTGCGCCGCCGTCTCGTTACCGGCCTGCATCAGGCTGGCAAAGCGGCCCCGAAACACACGCTCCCAGAAGCGACGACGTTCCGTCACGCTGGTCAGACGCGTTTTCAGATGGTTGCGCCAGTAGCTGGCCTTCTCCGCCATGCGTCCGAGGCTGGTCGGCAGCAGCGCTTCGATTTTTTCTCTCAGCACGCGCGCCAGCACCGGGGCGGTGCCGCCGGAGGAGATCGCCACCAGCAGCGGCGAGCGGTCGACAATCGACGGGAAGATAAATGAACACAGCGGCTGGTCGTCTACCACGTTCACCAGACGGTGACGGGCCTGGGCTGCCCCGGAGATGCGGCGGTTGAGCGCCCGATCTTCAGTTGCCGCAATCACCAGCACCACGTTGTCGATCTGTGACTCTTCAAAATCCGCCTCTGGAACAGCCTGCACCTGCGCCCCGGCGCGTTGCAGGAACGCGATTTTGCGATCGGCAATTTCACCCGTCCCGACAACCAGTACCGGTCGGTCTTTTAAGGCGGCAAAAAGGGGGAGATAGTCCACAGGCAACAACTCGCTAACAACAAGGAATAAAGGGACTATAGGGGGCGGCTTAGATCGAATGAAATTACGAATTGGAATGAGTAGTTACTCAATGGAATAACGCCGTGGAAAAGCAAATATCAAAAAGTGCTTAACACGCGAAATTTCGGGCATTTAAGAGCAATTCAAATTGTGTCTACCCGATCACAGTTTCATACTATGCGGGTTAAAATTTTGCTCTGTTTTTAAGGACTCCCTATGTTTTCCGCAATGCGCCACCGATTCGTTGCCCTGGCGCTCGGCGTTTGCTTTATCCTTCCGGCTCAGGCAAAAAATCAAACTTACGGCGAAATAGCCAGTATGCAGGCGCGGCATATTGCTACGGTCTTTCCGGGCCGCATGACCGGAACCCCAGCCGAGATGCTCTCGGCAGACTATATTCGTCAGCAGTTTGCGGATATGGGCTATAAGAGTGACATTCGCGCTTTCCATAGCCGCTACATCTATACCTCACGCAATAAAACGCAGAACTGGCATAACATAACCGGCAGCACGGTTATTGCGGCGCACGAAGGAAAGGCGGCCGAGCAAATTATTATTATGGCGCACCTTGATACCTACACGCCGATGAGCGACGCCGATGTCGATAATAACCTCGGCGGGCTGACGCTTCAGGGGCTGGATGACAATGCGGCGGGGCTGGGCGTGATGCTTGAGCTGGCCGAACGCCTGAAAAATATTCCCACGAAATACAGCATTCGCTTTGTCGCGACCAGCGGCGAAGAAGAAGGAAAACTCGGCGCTGAGAATCTCCTTAAACGCATGAGCGCTGAGGAGAAGAAAAATACGTTGCTGGTGATCAACCTCGATAATCTGATCGTGGGAGATAAGCTCTATTTTAATAGCGGACAGAGCACACCGAGCAGCGTACGTAAACTCACCCGCGACCGCGCGCTGGCGCTTGCCCGTACGCATGGCGTCTATGCCGCGACAAATCCGGGCGGTAACCCGGATTATCCAAAAGGCACAGGCTGCTGTAATGACGGTGAAGTGTTTGATAAGGCGGGCATTCCGGTGCTGTACGTCGAGGCGACGAACTGGACGCTGGGCAAAAAAGATGGCTATCAACAGCGCAGCAAATCGAAAGCGTTCCCGGACGGAACCAGCTGGCATAATGTGCGGCTGGATAATCAGCAGCACATTGATAAAGCGCTGCCGCAGCGGATTGAGCACCGCAGCCGGGATGTCGTGAAAGTGATGCTGCCGCTGGTGAAGGAGCTGGCGAAAGCGGGGAAAGCCTGAGGTCGTTAAGCCCGGTGGCGGCTACGCCTTACCGGGCCTACGTTTCGTGCCGTTGTAGGCCCGGTAAGCGCAGCGCCACCGGGCGAAAAAACATTACCCTTCGTGCAATCCGCACTCGCGCTTCAGCCCAAAGAATCGCGTCTCTTCTTCCGCCATTCCCGGTTCCCATTTGCGCGTGGTGTGGGTATCCCCCACTGACAGATAGCCCTGATCCCACAGCGGATGGTACTTCAGGCCGTGTTTTTGCAGGTACTGGTACACCGTCCGGTTATCCCAGTCGATGATCGGCAGCACTTTGAACACACCGCGCTGCACCGCCAGCACCGGTAGCTTGGCGCGGCTGCCCGACTGCTCGCGGCGCAGACCGGCAAACCAGGTCTGGGCGTTCAGCTCTTTCAGCGCCCGGTTCATCGGCTCGACCTTGTTGATCGCATTGTATTTCTCAATGCCCTCAACGCCCTGCTCCCACAGCTTGCCGTAACGTGCCTCCTGCCAGGCCGCGCTCTCCGTTGCCCGGTAGACTTTCAGGTTCAGCCCGAGCTTGTCCGTCAGCTCGTCAATAAACTGGTAGGTTTCCGGGAACAGGTAGCCGGTATCGGTGAGGATCACCGGAATGTCCGGACGGATCTGATTCACCAGATGCAGGCTGACCGCCGCCTGAATACCAAAGCTGGACGAGAGCACATAGTCTCCCGGCAGGTTTTCCAGCGCCCACGCCACGCGCCCTTCGGCGTCGAGCTTTTCCAGTTGGGCATTGGTTTCTGCCAGGGCCAGAATGCGTTCGACTTTTGGCAGGTCATTCAGGGCATTAAGATCGAGTACGGACATAATTACCTCTCGTGGTTATTCCCAGAAATCCCTTGCGGGATCGAGCACCGGGCGAATGATGCCCGCACGTACCGTAAAGTCGCCGAAACCTTCACCCACTTCGCGCTCTTTCGCCCAACGCCCGATAAGCACGTCGAGGGAATCGAGAATTTCCGGCTCGGTGATGTTCTCGCGGAACATACGCGGAATGCGCGTCCCGATACGGTTCCCCCCCAGGTGCAGGTTGTAGCGCCCCGGCGCTTTCCCAACCAGACCGAGTTCGGCCAGCATCGCGCGGCCACAGCCGTTCGGGCAGCCCGTCACGCGCATAACAATATGCTCGTCCGGAATACCGTGTTTTTCCAGAATCGCTTCCACTTTGTCCGTAAATGAAGGCAGGAAACGCTCGGCTTCGGCCATCGCCAGCGGGCAGGTCGGGAACGACACGCAGGCCATCGAGTTTTCACGCTGCGGTTTGACCGCATCCATCAACCCGTGTTCGCGCGCCAGCTCTTCAATTCTTGCCTTATCGCTTTCCGGCACGCTGGCGACGATCAGGTTCTGGTTGGCGGTTATACGGAACTCACCTTTGTGGATCTTCGCAATTTCCAGCAGACCGGTTTTCAGCGGGCGGCCCGGATAATCCAGAATACGACCGTTTTCAATAAACAGCGTCAGGTGCCAGTTATTGTCGATGCCTTTCACCCAGCCAATGCGATCGCCGCGACCGGTGAACTCGTAAGGGCGGATCGGCTCAAACTTGATCCCCGCGCGACGCTCCACTTCTTCTTTAAACGTCTCAACGCCCACGCGCTCCAGGGTGTATTTGGTTTTCGCGTTTTTACGGTCGGTACGGTTGCCCCAGTCGCGCTGGGTAGTAACCACCGCCTCAGCCACGGCCAGCGTGTGCTCCAGAGGCAGGAAGCCGAACTCGCTCGCGGTGCGGGCGTAGGTTTTCTTGTTACCGTGCTCGATGGACAAACCGCCGCCCACCAGCAGGTTAAAGCCGACCAGCTTGCCATTTTCGGCAATCGCCACGAAGTTCATGTCGTTAGCGTGCAGGTCGATATCGTTCTGCGGCGGGATCACCACCGTGGTTTTGAACTTACGCGGCAGGTAGGTCTGGCCGAGGATCGGCTCTTCGTCGGTAGTGGCGACTTTCTCCTGATCGAGCCAGATCTCCGCATAGGCGCGGGTGCGCGGCAGCAGGTGCTCGGAGATCTTCTTCGCCCACTCATACGCTTCCGCGTGCAGCTCGGACTCATACGGGTTCGAGGTGCAGAGCACGTTACGGTTCATGTCGTTGGCGGTTGCCAGCGCGTCCAGACCCACCGAGTGCAGCATCTGGTGCACTGGCTTGACGTTCTTCTTCAGAATGCCGTGGAACTGGAAGGTCTGACGGTTAGTCAGACGAATGCTGCCGTAAATCGTGTTGTCATGGGCAAACTTGTCGATCGCCTGCCACTGCGTCGTGGTGATGATGCCACCCGGCAGACGGCAGCGCAGCAGCATCGCATGACGCGGCTCCAGCTTCTGTTCGGCTCGCTCGGCGCGAATATCGCGGTCGTCCTGCTGGTACATACCGTGGAAACGGATCAGCAGGAAGTTGTCGCCTTTGAAACCGCCGGTGAGACCGTCATTCAGATCTTCAGCAATGGTGCCACGCAAATAGTTGCTTTCCAGCTTCATGCGCTCGGCGTCTGTCAGTTTACCTTCGACCACCAGTGGGCCAGGATGTTTTTCGCTCATTAGTAGACATCTCGCTGATAACGGCGCTCAACGCGCAGCTCACTTAAAAATTCATCCGCCGTTTCGGCATCCATACCGCCGAACTCGGCAATCACTTCCAGCAGTGCCTGCTCAACGTCTTTCGCCATGCGATTGGCGTCGCCGCAGACATAAATGTGGGCACCGTCATTGATCCAGCGCCACAGCTCTGCGCCCTGTTCGCGCAGTTTGTCTTGTACGTACACTTTTTCTTTCTGATCGCGGGACCAGGCCAGATCGATGCGGGTCAGCACGCCCTCTTTGACGTAGCGCTGCCACTCCACCTGGTAGAGGAAATCCTCGGTAAAGTGCGGGTTGCCGAAGAACAGCCAGTTTTTACCCGGCGCATCGTCTGCCGCGCGCTGCTGCATAAAGGCGCGGAACGGCGCAATGCCGGTGCCCGGACCAATCATGATCACCGGTGTTTCCGGGTTCGCCGGCAGGCGGAAGTTGTCGTTGTGCTCGATAAAGACGCGCACTTCGCCTTCTTCCTCCACGCGATCCGCCAGGAAGCTCGACGCCCCACCCGCGCGGGCGCGGCCTTCGATGTCGTAACGCACCACGCCCACGGTAATGTGGACTTCGCTTTCCACTTCCGCCTGTGAGGAGGCGATGGAGTACAGGCGCGGCGTCAGCGGACGCAGCAGGCCGATCAGCGCATCGGCATCCAGCTGTGCCGGAGAGAAACGCACCATATCGACAATCGGCGTCGTCGCGGCGTAATGCTGTAACTTTGCCTTATCCCCCACCAGCGGCAGGAGGGATTCGCTGCGCGTTAAGGTGGCGTAGTTTTCAACGATGTTGGCGGTGTTCACCGTCAGTTCGAAATGCCACTGGAGCGCTTCAGAAAGCGGCAGCGTTTTGCCTTCCACCTGGACCGGCTCGGTGCCTTTCAGCCACAGCAGCTCGACCAGCTCTTTCACCAGCGCCGGATCGTTCTGATACCAGACGCCGAGCGCATCGCCAGGCTGGTAACGCAGGCCGGAGTCACCGAGATCGATTTCGATATGGCGTACGTCTTTTTCCGAATCACGGCCCGTGATTTTCTGGTTTACCGACAGGCTCGCCGTCAGCGGCGCCTCTTTCGTGTAAGGGCTGGTGTGGATTTCATTGACGGTGCCCGCTGCGGTAACGGCGGCCTGCGCTGGCGTCTCTTTCGGGACGCGGGCTTTCAGCACCTCAACGATACGTGCCCGCCATTCGGCGGCGGCAGCCTGGTATTCCACGTCAGCGTCCACGCGATCCAGCAGACGCTCCGCGCCCAGCTCCGCCAGCTTGCTGTCGAAGTCTTTACCGGACTGGCAGAAAAATTCATAGGACGTATCACCGAGGCCGAACACGGCAAAGGCGGTGCCCTCCAGCTTTGGCGCTTTTTTCGAGAACAGGAATTTATGCAGCGCGACGGCTTCTTCCGCAGGCTCACCTTCCCCCTGCGTGGACGCCACCACCACCAGCAGTTTTTCTGACGCGATCTGTTTGAATTTATAATCCCCGGCGTTGACCAGGTTAACGTTCAGCTTCGCGGCGAGCAGGTCATCACGCAGCGCTTCGGCCACACGCCGGGCATTACCCGTTTGCGAAGCGGAGATAAGCGTAATGGCAGGAATCTCAACGGCCGTTGGCGATGCGCCAGCCACAGCACCCGGCTGCTGGTTCAGCATTCCCCAGAAATAGCCGGAGACCCAGGCAAGCTGGGTGGGTGAAAAATCGGAAGTCGCGGCCTGTAGGCGCGCCAGTTGCTCCGGGTTCAGGGGAAGCAAATTTGAAGGTGGGGCCTGTGTTGTCATGCGTCGTTATGTTCCAGTAGCAAAGCGGACTTTAAGCGAATAAATCCAAACTGAAGATAAGGTTAACGGCGGGGATAATAACAATTAAAGAAGGGATGGAAATAATAAATAACCAAATGGACTAACCTGTTTTAGTTATCGTTCTTAACGATAAAAACGATTAAATAAGCTTTTGAAATAAAACAACAAAAGCCGATAAACACTATGAATACGGGGCGGTGACCGTTCAGAGCCGTTTTAGTTAATGATAAAAATTGTGCTTTCCGGTACTATGCGGCGGTTTTTTCCGCATTCCTGAGAGCTATGATGTCCACCACACTGTTTAAAGATTTCACCTTCGAAGCCGCACACCACCTTCCACACGTTCCTGCCGGGCACAAATGTGGCCGCCTGCATGGACACTCGTTTATGGTGCGTCTTGAAATCACCGGTGAAGTCGATCCCCATACGGGCTGGATCATGGACTTTGCCGAACTGAAGGCCGCGTTTAAGCCGACCTACGATCGTCTCGATCACTACTATCTGAATGATATTCCGGGCCTTGAAAACCCGACCAGCGAAGTGCTGGCGAAATGGATTTGGGATCAGATGAAACCGCTTGTGCCGCTGCTGAGCGCGGTGATGATCAAAGAGACCTGTACGGCAGGCTGCGTCTACCGCGGGGAGTGAATCTCCTCCGTTTCGGCCTCACGAGGCACGAGCGGCGTAAACTCATAAAGCACCAGCGCATTACTCTCCAGTGATTCAGTCAGTTGCCAGCCGTCATAAAGGCGTTCATCGCGTACGGAAAGCGTTGGACGCGCTTTATGCGCAATCCAGCGCCACATCTCTTCATCAGGGCCGCTTTCGCTGCCGACCCCTTCAAGCAACGGATAGAGCGCGCCGTTGTGCTGATCAAACAGATGGCATTTAATGCGCCATTTACCGCGCATTCCCTTCAGGTGTAAATGATACTGCTGGCGAAAACGCTGGATGAATGCTTCTTCACTGGAAAGGAGCGGATTAAAAACCACCACATTGCGCAGCAACAACTGGTAGCCATTGAGATGGCGCGTAAGCAGGACACGCTTATCATTGACCAGCACCTCGCCCCGCAGACGTTGCCAGAGCCAGAGCACCCAATAAACCGGACGCGGAAGACCATGGTTATACTGTAGCGCAAGGCTTGAGGTATCGATGGTGTTGTTCGCACGGGCTTCTCCCTGAAGGCCCGAATTGAGCCAGAACCCCGCCAGCCAGACCTGCTCCGAAAGCCCGAGCAGATTCTGCATCAGTAGCGCCCCACGAAAAAACCAGCCGTTTGTCGCCCGTGTGTTCCCGGTGAGGGTATTCCAGGAGAGAAGCCAGACGGGAAGCGAACATTTACGCAGGCGAAGGGCAGCGAGGATCTGGCGGACCTTCATTATCGGATAATTTTCCGTTGAGGAGAGAGGAGTTGCCTCCATCTGCGCGGGATCGAGAAGTTCATTGGCATCGGCAGAACAGGCAAGAAAATCGGCCTGCATCAGGATGGCTGAACTGAACAGGGTATCCTCGCTTACGCTGGCGCTGACGGGGGCGAATCGGTGCCATAAACCAAACTTTGCCTGCGGAAGATAAGTTCGTATTGCCTTTTGCTGCGCCAGCCAGACCTGCTCCCGGGTCTCCTCACTCGCCTGTGTTGACCAGTGCATGACGAAGTGCCAGCCAGCGGTGATCTCTGGCGAAAAATGATTAACTGACTGTTGTAAAAAGCGGGTAAGAAGATCGCGGCGGGTCGTTACGCCGGTGTGCAGTAGCACCGTCCACTGCTTTTTTGCCAGCCAGGTGAAAAGCTGATGCAGATTGTACCAGCAGGCGTAGCCTGCCATCTGCGGATCATCCCACCCGGCGGCAAACAGTCGACTGCTGAGAAAAGGCTCGGCGATATCAATTCCCTCAATGGGAATGGCCTCGTTTATCGCCTCCAGATGATGACGAACGTCCTCGCGCAGCAAATCGTCTAGCTCACGCAGGGTAATGACCACCCGCATACGGCGCAGCGAGGAAGAGAGAGGATTAAGCTGCTCAAGATCCAGTTTCTGCTCCTGCTGCGGGTGAACGATGAGCGGCGAGGCGCCCCAGCCGCGCGCCACCGGTTCATTGAGCAGGCTAAACAGCTTATCCACGGCGACCGGGAAGCGCTGCTCACGCCTGTCCGTCCGAACACGTGCGGCCTCCGGGTGCTGGCGTCGGGTCTTACGAAACTCACCCGGAGACATATTGTGAACACGCCTGAACTGGTCGCTCATCATGCGGGTGCTGGCGAAACCCTGCTCAAGCGCAATCTGGTGCAGCGGTCGATTCGTCAGCCGTAGAGCGTCGGCCGCCTTTTCCAGCCGCAGGTGAGTGATGTACTGCATGAAACTGATCCCCACCTCCTTTCGAAAGAGACGTGAGAGCCAGGCTTCAGAGACATATTCACTCGCGGCAATTTCCGCAAGCGTAATACGGCGGGAATAACTGGCATTGATCCGCTCTATCACCCGGGCGATGCGTTTGCTGTGCGCGGAGGAAAGCTCCCGGGACAGCATACGGGCGGGCTGTTGAAAGCGGCTGGTGAGCAACAGCAAAATCTCGCTCAACCCGCGGTACGCCTCCAGCCGGTAGCGGTGCGGGTCGTTGATGAGGGTGACCACAAGAAGCTGGCGCAGCAGATCGCGAAGCGCATCGCATTGGGGCCAGACGCCTCCGGCTTCTGCCGGTACAGCATAATCATGGGCAAAAAAATCATTGCAGAGCTGGACGACCCAGCGCCCGGAAAGGGTGACGCGCAGGGTGACATTTGCCGTTTCGCTCGTGAACTGCCAGCGCCGATGACGGTTTATGATGGCAAGGGAATTGGCCTCCAGGATGTCACGTCCCACATCGGTGTTCAGCTCTCCCCGCCCTTCCAGCACCCAGAGCAACGTTAGCGTATCGCCTTCATCCTCCACGCAGTGGCGAATGTCCTGAATCTCTATCCAAAATTCATCTCCCCGTTGCGCCATCTTACCCCTCACCAAAGACAAATAATGACCTGCTCTTTTTTGTCATAACGGAATTGTATGAAAAACAATCAAAACAAAGCCGTCGATTTACAACAAAAAAGTGCATTTTCAGGCGGTACGATCGTCATAGACTCGAAATTATCACTGTTTGGCATGAAAAGGATAACAAAAATGACACATCCAGTTCTCGAAGCCCTGCGTGGCAACGAAGCACAGTTCACTGAATTACGTCGCTATTTTCATCAGCATCCAGAAATTGGTTTTGAGGAGCACAACACCAGCGATCGCGTTGCGGCGCTGCTCCAGGAATGGGGATATGAGGTCCATCGCGGGCTGGCGAAAACCGGTGTGGTCGGCACGCTGAAGGTGGGTAACGGGGATAAGCGCCTGGGCCTGCGCGCCGATATGGATGCGCTGCCAATGCAGGAAAACAACGGCAAGGCGTGGAGCAGTACCGTCGAGGGTAAATTCCACGGCTGCGGTCATGACGGTCATACCACCATGCTCCTGTACGCTGCGGAATACCTGGCACGCACCCGCAATTTTAACGGCACGCTACACCTGATTTTTCAGCCCGCGGAAGAACTTCTGTATGGCGGACGCGTGATGCTCGAGGACGGTTTGTTTGACCTGTTCCCCTGCGACCACATTTTTGGCCTGCACAATATGCCGTCACAACCCGTCGGAAAAATTGGTCTGCGCGATGGCGCCATGATGGCCTCTTCCGACACTCTTCATATCGAGGTTAACGGCGTGGGGGGGCACGGTG
Source organism: Enterobacter hormaechei ATCC 49162 (assembly GCF_001875655.1). NCBI lineage: Bacteria > Pseudomonadati > Pseudomonadota > Gammaproteobacteria > Enterobacterales > Enterobacteriaceae > Enterobacter > Enterobacter hormaechei. The sequence continues at coordinate 708,114 of NZ_MKEQ01000002.1, read as the reverse complement.
CGGTGCCAGAACATACCGTTGACGCCACCCTGGTTGCCTGCCATATCACTCTCGCTTTGCAGTCCATTGTTTCGCGCAATATCACCCCTTTTCAGCCTGCCGTCGTTACCGTAGGCAGCATTCAGGCTGGACATGCCCCCAACATTATCAACGACAAAGTATTGATGAAACTTACCGTGCGCACGCTGGATGAAAACGTGCGGCAAACCGTGCTACAGCGCATCCATGATATCGCCGTTGCACAGGCGGAAAGCTTCAATGCGACGGCCACCATCCGTCACATTAACGGCAGCCCGGTGCTGAAAAACAATCCGCAAGCCAATGAGATGGTGCGCAACGTCGCCATCGATCTGTTCGGTCAGGATGCCGTGGCGGAGGTGAATGCGTTTATGGGCAGCGAAGACTTTGCTTTCATGCTCGAGAAAAACCCAAATGGATGCTATTTCACCCTTGGCGCCGGCGATGAGCCTGACCGCTGCATGGTACATAACCCGGGTTACGACTTTAACGACACTCTTCTCCTCAACGGCGCGGCGCTGTGGGCCGCACTGACCGAACACTATCTGCGCTGATTCGCACCTTCCCGGGAGGGCTGCACTATGAGTACCGTTTCCCTGACAGGCGCATCCGCCTACGCCGGTAACGATCGGCTGCTGGCGGGTATCGTCATGAGCGTTCTGACATTCTGGCTGTTTGCCCAGTCGGTTATCAACGTGGTTCCGGCCATGCAGAATAGCCTCGATATTGCCCTCGAAACCCTTACGCTGGCCGTCAGCCTGAGCGCGTTATTCAGCGGCTGCTTTGTCGTTGCCTGCGGTGGGTTTGCCGATAAGTTTGGGCGTATGCGCCTGACCATGATTGGTCTGATCCTGAGCATTATTGGGAGCGGTCTGCTGTTCATTTCATGGGAGCCCGTCCTGTTTCTGTTGGGAAGAGCGATACAGGGGCTATCGGCGGCCTGCATCATGCCCGCTACGCTGGCGCTGATTAAGACCTGGTATGAAGGTAAAGCACGCCAACGCGCAATCAGTTTCTGGGTTATCGGTTCATGGGGTGGAAGTGGCCTTAGCTCGTTTGTAGGAGGCGCCATTGCCACCACGCTGGGCTGGCGCTGGATTTTTGTTTTGTCGATGGTGGTGGCTCTGGCCGCGCTATTGCTTATCCGCGCCACGCCAGAAAGCCGCAGCCCTGATGCGTGTCGGCACAAACTGGATATCAGCGGCCTGGTGAGTTTTGTTCTTATGCTGGTGCTGTTCAATCTGTTTATCAGCAAAGGACACAGCTGGGGCTGGAGCAGTAGCTTATCGCTTCTGGTACTGTGTGGAGCCGTGATTGCACTGATGTGCTTTGTCATGACCGGGCGACGGAAAGGCGATGCGGCGTTGATTGATTTTGCCCTGTTTAAAAACCGGGCCTACAGCGCCTCGGTATTCTCAAATTTCCTGCTCAACGGCTGCATTGGCACCATGATGATCGCCAGCATCTGGTTGCAGCAAGGCCATCATCTGTCACCGCTACAGACCGGCATGATGACCCTGGGGTATCTGGTTACCGTACTGGCGATGATCCGGGTGGGTGAAAAACTGCTTCAGCGCTATGGCGCAAGGCTGCCGATGATGACCGGCCCGCTGCTGACCGCAACAGGAATCACGCTGATTTCATGTACCTTTTTAAGCAAAGAGGTCTACATCGTTACCGTTTTTCTCAGCAATATTTTATTCGGGCTGGGACTCGGATGCTACGCTACCCCGTCAACGGACACGGCGGTAATGAACGCACCTGAAAACAAAGTGGGAGTGGCTTCAGGGATCTATAAGATGGGCAGTTCCCTGGGCGGCGCCATGGGTATCGCGGTCACCGCATCGCTGTACGCGCTATGGCTGCCGATGGGAACGGCCAGTGCCGCGCAGTATGCCTTACTTTTCAACAGTGCGATTTGCCTTGGGTCGGCAGTCGTGACCTGGGCTTTACTGCCAAAAACAAAAGCCCCGCGATAAGCGGGGCCACGAAAGCATCAGGCAATGTTCAGATATTTGTGCGTCTGCATCGACAGGCGCCAGTTGCGGGCGATACAGGTTTCAATGCACAGACGGGTCGCATCGTCTTTCTGGCTGATAGGCTGTAGGGCGATCACGCGCTGCTTTTCGTCCGTCAGCGTCGCCAGCAGTTCGTCCAGCGCTTCGATGTCACGCACGCGCCCCACCGGATGTTTGATCTCATCAGCACGCTCAAGCGCCTGCGACAGCACGTCATAACCGCCGCGCATATTCACTTTTGGTGAAACCGTTACCCATGTTGAATGTGAGCAGCGCACTTCATGAGTACCGCTGGTTTCGATCTGACAGCTATAGCCGTTCTTTTCAAGCAGTTCGGTGAGCGGCATCAGATCGTGAATGCAGGGTTCCCCGCCGGTGATCACCACGTGCCGCGCCGTCCAGCCCTGACGACCAATAATGGCAAGCAGATCTTCCGCGCTGCCCGCGCCCCATTTATCGCTCTCTTTGGTTTTCGCCAGAATGCTGAACAGCGACACTTCCCGATCTGCGAGCTTATCCCACGTATGTTTTGTATCACACCAGGCGCAGCCAACCGGGCATCCCTGTAGACGAATAAAGATAGCGGGAACGCCGGTAAAGTAACCCTCGCCTTGCAGGGTCTGGAACATCTCGTTAATCGGGTACTGCATAGTCAACTCTGTTAAGGGGATAAACGATAAGTATCGCAGATCCCCGTCAGATGATCATGCTCCATCGGTGCTTTGCGCGCCAATTGCCGCCATAAACCGTTGCGTAATTTGCTGCGGTCGGGTGATCGCCCCGCCGACAACAACCGTATGCGCCCCCAGCGCCAGACACCTTGCCGCGCGTTCAGGCGTATCCACGTTGCCTTCGGCAATCACGGGGATCGTGACGGCGGACAGCACCTCTTTCAAAAACGCGCAGTCATTTTCCGGTAACGAATGGCCCGCGGTCTCCGCTGTATAACCGTAAAGCGTGGTTCCGACGCAATCAAACCCCAGCGCCTGTGCGGTCACGGCCTCCTGCACGGTGGCAATATCCGCCATCAGCAGTAGCGAAGGGTAACGGGCGCGGATCTGCGCGATCAGTGTTGCCAGCGATCCGCCGCCGGGACGTTTTCGGGCGGTCGCATCCAGCGCAACGATGTCCGGGGCGACCGCCATCAGCTCATCCACTTCTTTAAGCGTCGCGGTGATAAACACCTCGCTATCCGGGTAGTCCCGTTTGATGATGCCGATTACCGGCAGTGAGACCTGCCCTTTGATGGCCTCGATATCCACCACGCTATTGGCGCGGATCGCGGCGGCACCGCCCTGGGCCGCCGCCAGCGCCATTCGCGACATAATAAACGGGCTGTGCAGCGGTTCGTTTTCCAGCGCCTGGCAGGAGACAACCAGTTTTCCTTTCAGGTTATCCAGTACAGTTTTCATTACGATAAGATCTCTTCCACTTCGTTTTTGATAATGGTGACGTGCGGGCCATAGATGACCTGGACACCGTTGCCGCGGACGATAACGCCGCGCGCACCGGTCGCTTTCAGTGCAGATTCATTGACTTTGCTACCGTCTTTCACCGTGACGCGAAGGCGCGTGGCGCAGCAGTCAACGTCATCCAGATTGTCTTTTCCTCCCAGCCCGGCGATCACCGCCGCGGCGCGCTCGCTTTGCGCCAGGGTAGCCTCGTCAGCCACCGCCTCCTTTTCACGGCCCGGCGTGGCAAAATCAAAACGTTTAATCAGATAGCGGAAAGTACAGTAGTAAAGGAAGAACCACGGTACGCCCACCAGCGGGACGAACATCCAGTGAGTTTTCGCCTCCCCCTGCAAAATGCCGAACAGCACGAAATCAATAAACCCGCCGGAGAAGGTTTGTCCGATGGTGATGTTCAGAATGTGCGCGAGCATGAACGCCAGCCCGTCAAACAGCGCATGAATGACGTACAGCACCGGGGCAATAAACAGGAATGAGAACTCGACAGGCTCAGTAATGCCGGTCAGGAAAGAGGTTAACGCCGCAGAAAGCAGCAGCCCGGCGACGCGCTTCTTGTTCTCCGGCCTGGCCGTGTGGTACATCGCAAGGCAGGCGCCCAGCAGGCCAAACATCATCGTAATAAAGCGCCCGGACATGAAGCGTGACGTGCCCTCATAGAAATGCTGCGTGTTCGGGTCGGCGAGCTGGGCGAAGAAGATCCGCTGCGTGCCCTCAACCAGGTGACCGTTGACAATTTCACTGCCGCCAAGCGCGGTGGTCCAGAACGGAAGATAGAAGATGTGGTGCAGACCAAACGGGCCAAGCATGCGCAGGATGAAGCCGTACAGCAACGTACCCAGATAGCCTGTGGCATCCACCAGCCCGCCCAGGCCAAAAATCAGCTTCTGAAAATGCGGCCAGACTACGGTCATCAGCGCGCCGACAAGTATCGCCGCCAGCGAGCTGATAATGGGAACAAAGCGTGAACCGCCAAAGAAGCCCAGGAATTGTGGCAGCGCAATTTTATTAAACCGATGATGCAGTGCGCAGGTCACCAGCCCAATAACGACTCCACCAAACACGCCCGTTTCAAGCGTCTGAATACCCAGCGTCATGCCCTGCCCGACAGCGCCCGGGTTCTCATGCGCCAGCTTTCCGGTCAGGATCAGTAGCGCATTGATAGTGGCATTCATCACCAGATAAGCGAGTAACGCCGCCAGCCCTGCCGTGCCTTTATCATTTTTTGCCAGCCCAACGGCGACCCCAACGGCAAACAGTACCGACAGGTTTGCAAACACAATCGAGCCTGCACTGCTCATGATGGTAAAGATGGCCTGTAACCAGCCAACATTTAAAAATGGATACGCGGTAAGCGTATTCGGATTCGATAGTGCCCCGCCGATCCCCAGCAACAGACCTGCTGCGGGCAGTATGGCGATGGGTAACATAAAGGATTTGCCAAAGCGCTGGGCTTTTTCAAACCATCCGCCGGAAGACGCTCCGCTGAACATTTGCATCATTTTTTTATCCCCCTGGTTGTTGATGAAAATTTTTATCACAAATAATTTTATTTGTGAAAATTATCACCAATAACCAGGACGCCGATCATACTTTTTCGAAATGACTGGCATCTCTCCCCCGCTTTCCGCCACACTAGCTGGCAGAGAAACGCATTAAGGATCTAGCATGTCGGACCATGAAAACCTGCTGCTGAAGCTACGCCAGGAGGCTTCCGGGTACAGCCCAACGCAACAAAAACTGGGGGAGTTTGTCCTCAACGATCCTGGCAGGGTGCTCTACCTGACGATCACCGAGCTGGCGCGTGAAAGCCACACCAGCGAGGCCAGCGTCACACGCCTTTGCCGCACGCTGGGCTGTAAGGGATATAACGAATTTAAAATGGCGCTTGCGCTGGATATTCAGCAGGGTTTGCCAGAGCGTCAGGCAGGAGATGCGATAGATAACGTGGTGGATGAGTCTGTCCAGGCGCTGCAAGATACCGCTAAACTCCTCGACCGCGCCCAGCTTGAACAGGCGACACTGGCCCTGCATCAGGCGCAGTCAGTGCAAATTTACGGGGTGGCGGCCAGCGCGATTCTGGGGGAGTATTTGCATTACAAGCTGCTGCGACTCGGCAAACCTGCACAGCTATTTAGCGATATGCATCGTGCCGCCATGAATGCGACGACGCTCTCGAAAGAGACGCTGGTCGTGGCTATCTCAAGCTCTGGCTCGACACGGGATCTGCTTCACGTGGTGAAACTCGCCCGCAAGCGCGGCGTTAAGGTACTGGCGCTCAGCAATACGCCACGCAGCCCGCTGGCCTCCCTGAGCGATTTACAGCTGGTTGCAGCCAAGCCCGAGGGACCGCTGAGCGCGGGTGCGCTCAATGCCAAGGTTGGCGTGATGCTGCTGGTTGAACTGCTAACCACTTCCCTTATTGCAATAGACAGCCATTACGGTGACGTCAGCCAGCAAACGGCAAGCGCCACGCTGCCGCTTCTGCTTTAGAAAATAAAAAACCCGCCGAAGCGGGTTTTTTCATCAGAACGAAGGTTCAGGCTTATGCCTGGCCTTTGATCTCTTTACGACCATTGTATGGTGCTTTTTCACCCAGCGCTTCTTCGATACGAATCAGCTGGTTGTATTTAGCAACACGGTCAGAACGGCTCATAGAACCGGTTTTGATCTGGCCAGCAGCAGTACCCACCGCCAGGTCAGCGATGGTAGCGTCTTCAGTTTCGCCAGAACGGTGAGAGATAACAGCGGTGTAGCCAGCGTCTTTCGCCATTTTGATCGCAGCCAGCGTTTCGGTCAGAGAACCGATCTGGTTGAATTTGATCAGGATGGAGTTAACGATGCCTTTCTCGATGCCTTCTTTCAGGATCTTGGTGTTGGTTACGAACAGATCGTCACCAACCAGCTGGATTTTGTCGCCCAGTACTTTGGTCTGGTATGCGAAACCATCCCAGTCAGACTCGTCCAGACCGTCTTCGATAGAAACGATTGGGTACTGTTTGGTCAGGTCTTCCAGGAAGTGGGTGAACTCTTCAGAGGTGAACGCTTTGTTGCCTTCGCCAGCCAGAACGTATTTACCGTCTTTGTAGAATTCAGATGCTGCACAGTCCATCGCCAGGGTGATGTCTTTGCCCAGCTCGTAGCCTGCTGCTTTAACCGCTTCAGCGATAACAGCCAGTGCTTCTGCGTTAGAACCCAGGTTTGGCGCGTAGCCACCTTCGTCACCAACAGCGGTGTTCATACCTTTAGCTTTCAGAACTTTAGCCAGGTTGTGGAACACTTCAGAACCCATACGAACCGCTTCTTTCAGGGTTTTCGCGCCAACTGGCTGAATCATGAATTCCTGAATATCAACGTTGTTGTCTGCGTGCTCACCACCGTTGATGATGTTCATCATTGGTACAGGCATGGAGTATTTGCCTGGGGTGCCGTTCAGTTCAGCGATGTGCTCGAACAGTGGCATACCTTTAGCAGCCGCTGCTGCTTTGGCGTTCGCCAGGGAAACCGCCAGGATTGCGTTCGCACCGAAGTTAGATTTGTTTTCAGTACCGTCCAGATCGATCATGATCTTGTCGATGCCAGCCTGATCTTTAGCATCTTTGCCAACGATAGCCTGAGCAATAGGACCGTTCACAGCGCCAACCGCTTTCAGTACGCCTTTGCCCATGAAACGGGATTTGTCGCCATCACGCAGTTCCAGCGCTTCGCGGGAACCCGTAGAAGCACCTGATGGAGCCGCTGCCATACCGACGAAACCACCTTCCAGATGAACTTCAGCTTCAACGGTCGGGTTACCACGGGAGTCGATGATTTCACGACCGATGACTTTAACGATTTTGGACATTAGATTTTCCTCAGTACAAGTTAAACTAAAACTCCAGACAAACAACGCGTACCAAAGGTACGCGTTGCCGTTCTAACTTTTTTTACTTCGCCTGACGCTTCTGGTACTCGCTGGCGGCTTTCACGAAGCCTGCAAACAGCGGATGTCCGTCACGCGGCGTTGAAGTAAATTCCGGGTGGAATTGGCAGGCCACGAACCACGGATGGTTAGGCACTTCGATGATCTCGACTAACTGATCATCCCCAGAACGGCCCGCAACACGCAGACCCGCAGCTTCAATTTGTTTCAACAACATGTTGTTGACTTCATAGCGGTGACGATGGCGCTCGGTAATGACCGGCTCGCCGTACAGCTTGCGAACCACGCTATCGTCGGACAGCTGGCAGGCCTGTGCGCCAAGACGCATGGTGCCACCCAGATCGCTCTTCTCGGTACGGACTTCGACGTTACCGTCTTCGTCGCGCCATTCCGTAATCAGCGCCACGACAGGGTACTTACAGTCTGGCACAAATTCCGTAGAGTTCGCGTTTTCCATTCCCGCTACGTTGCGCGCAAATTCAATCAGCGCAACCTGCATACCCAGGCAGATGCCGAGGTATGGAATATTGTTTTCACGCGCATAGCGTGCAGTGGCGATCTTGCCTTCAACACCACGGTAGCCGAAGCCGCCAGGAATGAGAATCGCATCCAGATCTTTGAGAATTTCGACGCCGCGCGTTTCAACATCCTGCGAATCAATCAGCTTGATGTTGACGGAGACGCGATTCTTCAGACCACCGTGTTTCAGCGCTTCGATAACTGACTTATAGGCATCCGGCAGTTCGATGTACTTGCCGACCATACCGATAGTCACCTCGCCGCCCGGATTGGCTTCTTCGTAGATCACCTGTTCCCATTCAGACAGGTTAGCTTCCGGACAGTTCAAGCTGAATCGTTTACAAATATAATCGTCCAGACCCTGTGATTTCAACAGGCCCGGGATTTTATAAATGGAATCGACATCTTTCATTGAAATAACGGCTTTTTCAGGCACGTTACAGAACAATGCAATTTTCGCACGTTCGTTCGCCGGAATGGCGCGATCGGAACGGCAAACCAGGATGTCTGGCTGAATACCGATAGAGAGCAGCTCTTTAACAGAGTGCTGAGTCGGTTTGGTTTTCACTTCACCCGCGGCTGCCATGTAAGGCACCAGCGTCAGGTGCATGAACAGCGCGTGCTCACGACCAATATCTACCGCCAGCTGACGAATCGCTTCGAGGAACGGCAGGGATTCGATATCCCCTACGGTACCGCCGATTTCAACCAGCACAACGTCATGCCCTTCGCCACCGGCAAGGACACGCTCTTTGATAGCGTTAGTGATGTGTGGGATAACCTGCACGGTCGCGCCCAGATAGTCACCGCGGCGCTCTTTACGCAGAACGTCAGAGTAGATGCGGCCAGTCGTAAAGTTGTTACGACGGGTCATTTTGGTACGAATGAAACGCTCGTAGTGGCCAAGATCCAGATCGGTTTCAGCGCCGTCTTCAGTAACGAACACTTCCCCGTGTTGGGTTGGGCTCATGGTGCCAGGATCGACGTTGATGTACGGATCCAGTTTCATCATGGTCACATTGAGGCCACGGGCTTCAAGAATGGCTGCGAGGGAGGCTGCGGCAATGCCTTTACCCAGAGAGGATACGACCCCGCCGGTCACAAAAATATAGTTCGTTGTCATGCTGAACCTGAGAAGTTAGGGTGAAACGATGGAATAACCAGGACGGGAAAGTAGTATACCCGAACACGACGAGCGCCACAAACTTTCATTCTCCGTCTCCTTCCCAGGCCATGACAAACATAAGGAGTGAGAAAATAGCCCCTTTTGGGTAAATGTTTTTGACGCAAATCAAGCGCTTGTCATTTAAAAAATCACACAAATTGCGCTTGATCGCAAAATTTCGTTAGAGATCATGTTCCTGGCGTTTTACTTCCTGCCAGACTTCTTCCATCGCGTCGAGGTCAATCCCGCTCATTTCCAGGCCGCGCGAGGCCACAATCCGCTCCACTTCACGGAAGCGACGTTCGAATTTGATGTTCGCTTTTTGCAGAGCGGTTTCCGCTTTTACACCGAGGTGGCGCGAAAGGTTGACGGTCGCAAAGAGCAGATCGCCCATCTCCTCTTCCAGTTTTGCTTCATCCACAACGGCCTGCTGCGCTTCATGCATCACTTCGTCGATCTCTTCGTGCACTTTTTCCAGCACCGGACCGAGAGAGGTCCAGTCAAACCCTACCGCCGAGCAGCGCTTTTGAATTTTGTGGGCACGCATCAGCGCGGGAAGGTTAAGGGGGATATCGTCCAGCGCCGAGTGCTGGGATTTTTCAGCGCGCTCGGCGCTTTTGATCTGCTCCCAGCGTGCCAGCACTTCCGCACTGTTGCCTGCGCTGGCATCGCCAAAGATATGCGGATGACGACGCTCCAGCTTGTCGCTGATAGCGGCGCAGATATCGTCAAAATTAAAGCGCCCCTCTTCCTGCGCCATCTGGGCGTAGAACACCACCTGGAACAGCAGGTCGCCCAATTCACCGCGCAGGTCGTCGAAATCTTCGCGCGAAATCGCGTCCAGCACTTCGTAGGTCTCTTCAAGGGTGTAAGGCGCGATGGTGGCGAAAGTCTGCTCTTTGTCCCACGGGCAGCCGTTTTCCGGGTCGCGCAGGCGTTTCATGATGCCGAGCAGGCGCTCGATTTGAGTCATAGTTCTGTCCTGATGTCAAAATGCCGGGTGGCGGCATTGCCTTACCCGGCCTAAAGAAGAGGATGTTTAGCCGCCGTGCAGACGACGCGCGTCAATCACATCCGGCACCTGGTTCAGTTTGCCGAGTACGCGGCCCAGCACCTGAAGGTTATAGATTTCGATAGTCATATCGATGGTGGCAAGCTGCTCCCGGGTATCGCTGCGGCTGGCAACGCCCAGCACGTTGACCTTCTCGTTAGCGAGAATCGTGGTGATGTCGCGCAGCAGGCCGCTGCGGTCGTTGGCAGTGACGCGCACCACCAGCGAGTAACCCGCCGAGTAGCTCTCCCCCCAGACGGCTTCCACGATACGTTCCGGCGCATGCGATTGCAGCTCTGCAAGCTGATCACAGTCGGAGCGGTGAATCGAGATCCCGCGCCCCTGGGTAATAAAGCCGACAATATCGTCCCCCGGGATCGGCTGGCAGCAGCGGGCAATATGGTGCATGAGGTTACCCACCCCTTCGACCACCACGCGGCCATTGTCCTTGCTGCGCTGCTGCGGAGCGTAGGTTTTCTGCTGTAGCTGCTTCAGCGCTGCCGCATCCTGCTCTGCCGCGCTTGGCTTATTAAACTGCGCTTGCAGGAAATTCACCATCTGATTCAGACGGATATCGCCACCGCCAATCGCCGCCAGCAGTTCGTCCAGCTCGTTGAAGTTGTAGCGCGGCAGCAGGAATTTCTCCGCCTCTTTCAGGCTAATCCCGATATGCTCCAGCTCGTCGTCAAGGATCTGGCGACCGGCAAGGATATTCTTGTCACGATCCTGCTTACGGAACCAGGCGTGAATTTTTGAGCGCCCACGGCTGGTGGTGACGTAACCGAGGTTCGGATTCAGCCAGTCGCGGCTTGGGTTTGGCTGCTTCTGGGTGATGATTTCAATCTGGTCGCCCATCTGTAGCTGGTAGGTAAACGGTACGATACGTCCGCCAATCTTCGCCCCGATGCAACGGTGTCCCACATCGCTGTGGATGTGGTAAGCGAAATCGAGCGGCGTGGAGCCTGCCGGCAGATCAACCACATCCCCTTTCGGGGTAAAGACGTAGACGCGATCGTCAAAGACCTGACTGCGCACTTCGTCGAGCATTTCGCCAGAGTCAGCCATCTCTTCCTGCCACGCAATCAGCTTACGCAGCCAGGCGATACGATCCTCGTGACCCGAGCGACCGCCGCCGGAGGTCCCCTCTTTATATTTCCAGTGCGCCGCCACGCCCAGCTCGGCGTCTTCGTGCATCTGTTTGGTACGGATCTGAATTTCCACCGTTTTGCCGCCAGGGCCGAGCACCACGGTATGAATAGACTGATAGCCATTCGGCTTCGGGTTCGCGACGTAGTCATCGAACTCATCCGGCAGATGGCGGAAGTGAGTATGTACTATCCCCAGCGCGGCGTAGCAGTCCTGGAGACGCTCCGCCACGATACGCACGGCGCGCACGTCAAACAGCTCGTCAAAGGCGAGATGTTTCTTCTGCATTTTGCGCCAGATGCTGTAGATGTGCTTCGGACGCCCGTAAACCTCAGCGCGCACATTCTCCTCTTTCATCGACTGGCGCAGCCCGCTGACGAATTCCTCGATATAGTGCTCACGGTCAATGCGGCGTTCGTGCAGCAGTTTTGCGATGCGTTTGTATTCCGCCGGATGCAGGTAGCGGAAGCAGTAATCTTCCAGCTCCCACTTCAGTTGCCCGATACCGAGACGGTTCGCCAGCGGCGCATAGATATTCGTACACTCTTTGGCGGCCAGGACGCGCTCGTCTTCCGGCGCATCCTTCACTTCGCGCAGATGGGCAACCCGTTCGGCCAGCTTGATAACCACGCAGCGGAAATCATCCACCATCGCCAGCAGCATACGACGGACGTTATCCACCTGCTCGGAAGAGACAGAATCCGTTTGCGCGGCTTTGAGCTGTCGGATGGCGGCCATGTCACGCACGCCGTGGATGAGCGCCACAACGGACTGGCCGACGCTTTCACGCAGCACGTCTTCCGTCACCACGTCGGCGTCCGCCAGCGGGAACAACAGTGCGGCCTGTAGCGTTTCGATGTCCATGTTCAGCATGGAGAGAATTTCAACCATCTCCACGCCGCGCCACAACAGCAGTTCCGCATCCGGATGCCCCTGCGTTGTGCGTAAACAATAGGCCCAGGTTTCGGTTAAGCGTTCACACGACTGCTGGCTGGAAATCCCCAGACTTGCGATCCATTTTTGAGGGTCAAACTCACCAGCTTTATTTAAATGTGCACTTCTTACCGCAACCATCGTCCTCTCCTTTAGGGACAAGGGCCTGTCGAAGTCGACAAGCCAAACTCATTAGATGTGCTCGAACAACACCATCGATTCCAGATGTCCAGTGTGCGGGAACATGTCCAGCATTGCCAGACGCCGAATCTGGTAACCCCCGCTCAATAATGCTTCGCTGTCACGGGCGAGCGTCGCCGGGTTACAGGAAACATAGACCACGCGTTCAGGCGCGAGTTTAATTATATGCTGCATCACGCCCGGCGCACCTGCGCGCGCCGGATCGAGCAGGATCTTATCAAAGCCCTGCTTAGCCCACGGTTGCTGCGTAACATCATCCTCAAGATTCTGATGAAAGAATGTCACATTTTGCAAGCCGTTCTGCCGGGCGTTCTCCTGGCCTTTCGCCACCAGCGCCTCAACGCCTTCCACCCCGACCACGCTTGCTGCTTTACGGGCCAGCGGCAGGGTAAAGTTCCCCATACCGCAGAACAGATCGAGCACCCGATCGACAGGCTGTACGTCCAGCCACGCCAGCGCGTTCGCCACCATTTGCTGGTTCACGCCGTCGTTAACCTGGATAAAATCCCGCGGGCTGAACGTTAAGCGTAGCCCGTCTGACGCATACCAGGGCGCTTCTCCGGTGACCTGCTCAAGTATCTCGCTTTGCGGCGCGAGGAAAAGCGCCAGCTCATGAGAATGCGAAAAGCGTTCCAGTTTTTCGCGATCTGCCTTTGACAGCGGCGCGGTGTGGCGCAGCACCATCAGCGGGCCACTGTTGGCCTGCACCAGTTCGACATGGCCCAGCGAACGCACCCCATCCAGCGATGCAAGACAGTGGTGCACGTCCGGGAGTAACGCCTCAAGATGGGGCACCAAAACAGGGCACTGCGTAATGGAGACGATATCGCTGGCGCCAGCTTTGCGAAAACCCATCTCCAGCCGCTCGGTTTTTGGCTGGTAGCTGAGGCTCAGGCGAGCGCGGCGACGGTAGCCCCAGGGCCGATCGGCAATAATGTCATTAACGTCGTGACCGACCAGGCGGGCCAGCGCGCTGCTTTTACTTTTTTGCTGTAATTCTGTGCTGGCATGCTGTTGCTGACAGCCCCCACAGACGCCAAAATGGGGACAGCGAGGCGTCACGCGCTCCGGGCTATCATTAAGACGGCGCTTGACCTGGCCGCGCGCATACTGACGTTTGTCTTCCGTCAGCGTAATATCTGCACGTTCTCCTGGCAGCAAACCTGTGATAAACAGTGTCTTACCCTTGTGACGCGCCACCCCCTGTCCAAAGGGATCGAGGTCAGTGGCTTCAACAGTTATGATCTGACGCGTCGTCACGCGTCGTTTTGCAGAGTAGAATTGCGCCATCGCCGAGATTGTTCTCAAATAAACATAATTAGCCTGATTGTCCCATAACGGAACTCCATGACCAACTACAGCCTGCGCGCGCGCATGATGATTTTGATCCTCGCTCCTACCGTTCTCATCGGTTTGCTGCTGAGCATTTTCTTTGTGGTGCATCGCTATAACGATTTGCAGAGACAGCTTGAAGATGCCGGGGCCAGCATAATCGAACCGCTGGCCGTCTCCAGCGAGTACGGCATGAACCTGCAAAACCGTGAATCCATTGGTCAGTTAATCAGCGTGCTGCACCGCCGTCATTCTGAGATCGTGCGCGCCATTTCCGTTTACGATGAGCATAACCGCCTGTTCGTTACCTCCAATTTCCATCTGGATCCCACGTCGCTGAAAATTCCGGAAGGTACCCCCTTCCCGCGCCATCTGACGGTGCTGCGGCGCGGCGATATCATGATCCTGCGCACGCCGATTATCTCCGAAAGCTATTCACCCGATGAATCCGCCCAGTCTGATGCGAAGTCCAGCAATAATATGCTGGGATATGTGGCACTGGAGCTGGATCTCAAGTCGGTGCGGCTCCAGCAGTACAAAGAAATTTTCATCTCCGGCGTGATGATGCTGTTCTGTATCGGCATCGCGCTGATCTTCGGCTGGCGTCTGATGCGCGACGTCACGGGGCCTATCCGCAACATGGTGAATACCGTTGACCGGATCCGCCGGGGTCAGCTCGACAGCCGTGTGGAAGGCTTTATGCTCGGCGAGCTGGATATGCTGAAAAACGGCATCAACTCAATGGCGATGTCGCTGGCGGCTTATCACGAAGAGATGCAGCACAACGTTGATCAGGCCACCTCTGACCTGCGCGAAACGCTGGAACAGATGGAGATCCAGAACGTGGAGCTGGATCTGGCGAAAAAACGTGCGCAGGAGGCGGCACGTATTAAGTCTGAGTTCCTGGCGAACATGTCTCACGAGCTGCGAACGCCGCTGAACGGCGTGATTGGCTTTACCCGCCTGACGCTTAAAAGCGAGCTGAACCCGACCCAGCGTGACCACCTGCATACCATTGAACGATCGGCCAACAACCTGTTGACCATTATTAACGACGTACTGGACTTCTCGAAGCTGGAAGCGGGCAAGCTGATTCTGGAGAGTATCCCCTTCCCGCTGCGCAGCACGCTGGATGACGTGGTCACGCTTCTTGCCCACTCATCGCATGATAAGGGTCTGGAACTGACGCTCAATATTAAAAATGATGTGCCGGATAACGTCATTGGCGACCCGCTACGCCTGCAACAGGTCATTACCAATCTGGTGGGTAACGCCATTAAGTTCACCGAAAGCGGCAACATTGACATTCTGGTCGAAAAAAGGTCGCTAAGTAATAACAAAGTCCAGATTGAAGTGCAGATCCGGGATACCGGCATTGGTATTCCGGAGCGCGATCAGACGCGTCTGTTCCAGGCTTTCCGCCAGGCCGATGCGAGCATTTCCCGTCGTCACGGCGGAACGGGCCTGGGGCTGGTGATCACCCAAAAGCTGGTGAAAGAGATGGGCGGCGATATCTCCTTCCACAGCCAGCCTAACCGAGGCTCAACCTTCTGGTTCCATATCAATCTTGATCTTAACCCGAACGTGCAGACCGACGGTCCGGTCACCGGCTGCCTGAAAGGGATGCGTCTGGCCTATGTGGAACCGAACGCTGCTGCGGCACAGTGTACGCTGGATGTATTAAGCAGTACGCCGCTGGAGGTCGTCTACAGCCCGACCTTCTCCGCGCTGGCGAACGACCATTACGATATCCTGTTGTTGGGTATTCCGGTGACGTTTACCGGAGAACTGACCATGCAGCAGGAACGCCTGGCAAAAGCGGCCTCAATGACGGACTACCTGCTGCTGGCGCTGCCGTGCCACGCCCAAATCAACGCCGAAGAGCTGAAAAACGACGGGGCGGCGGCGTGTCTGCTGAAACCGCTCACCGCCACACGGCTGTTACCTGCGTTGACCGAATATTGCCGTCTGACGCATCAGTCCCTGCCGCTGGAGAACGACGAACATAAGCTGCCGATGACGGTGATGGCCGTGGACGATAACCCGGCGAACCTGAAGCTGATTGGCGTGCTGCTTGAGGATCAGGTTCAACACGTGGAGCTGTGTACCAGCGGTGCCGAAGCCGTCGAGCAAGCCAAACAGATGCAGTTCGACCTGATCCTGATGGATATTCAGATGCCGGGGATGGATGGCATCCGCGCCTGTGAATTGATTCGTCAGCTTCCGCACCAGCAGCAGACGCCGGTGATTGCCGTGACGGCGCACGCGATGGCGGGACAAAAAGAGAAACTGCTGGGTGCGGGCATGAACGATTATCTGGCGAAACCGATCGACGAAGAGAAGCTGCACAGCCTGCTGCTGCGCTACAAGCCGGGTCACATTGGCGGGACATACACCATTACAGCTGAAGCGCCGGAAATTAGCGTAAACCAGAATGCCACGTTTGACTGGCAACTGGCGCTGCGGCAGGCGGCGGGCAAACCCGATCTGGCCCGCGATATGCTGCAAATGCTGGTGGACTTCCTGCCTGAGATTCGTAACAAGGTTGAAGAACAGCTGGTGGGTGAAAACCCTGAAGGACTGCTGGAAGCCATTCATAAACTGCACGGCAGCTGCGGCTACAGCGGCGTACCGCGGCTGAAAAACCTCTGCCAGCTGCTTGAACAGCAGCTCCGTGCGGGTACGCCAGAATCCGATCTCGAACCGGAGTTCCTGGAGCTACTGGACGAGATGGACAACGTGACGCGGGAAGCAATGAAGGTGCTGGGGAGCTAAGACAAAGCCCGGTGGCGCTTCGCTTACCGGGCCTACAGGAGCACGAACGTTAACGGGACATCCCCTGCCCCATCTTTATCACCGCCGCAATATTCCTTGCAGCCATCTGCACATTCTGTTGCGCATTTTCCAGCGCATCTTCCAGCGAGCAGATGGTGTAAATCACACTGAATACGGCATCCAGTCCGTGCTCATGCACCACGCCAACATCCGCCGTCAGGCTGCCGGCAATGCCGATAACCGGTTTGTTATAGCGTTTCGCGACTCTCGCTACGCCAACGGGCACCTTGCCGTGGATCGTCTGGCTGTCAATACGCCCTTCGCCCGTGATCACCAGATCGGCGTCTGCGACCTGTTCATCGAGATGCAGGGCATCGGTGACAATTTCAATTCCCTGACGGAGCTGTGCGCCGCAAAATGCATACAGCGCCGCCCCCATGCCGCCAGCCGCACCGCCGCCCGCCAGGTTTAAGACGTTAATATCCAGATCCCGGGCGATAATTTTTGCATAATGCGCAAGCGCGTCGTCCAGCGTTCTGACCATCTCCGGCGTCGCCCCTTTCTGCGGACCGAATACCGCAGAAGCGCCAGTCTCACCGATCAGGGGATTGGTCACATCGCAGGCCACTTCAATTCGACAGTCTGCCAGTCGCTTATCCAGCCCGCTAAGATCGATATGCGCAAGACCTGCTAGTTCGCCGCCGCCCGGCCCAACGGGCTGCGCTTTCGCATCAAGCAGTTTTACGCCCAGCGCCTGCACCATGCCTGCGCCACCGTCATTGGTCGCGCTGCCTCCAATACCAATAATGATATGCTTAACGCCTGCATCCAGCGCATGACGGATGAGTTCTCCGGTCCCCCACGAGGTGGTGATTAACGGATTACGCTTTGCGGGAGCAACAAGCTCCAGACCGCTCGCTGCCGCCATCTCGATAAAGGCGCTTTTCCCGTCTCCGGATAACCCGAAAAACCCTTCCACGCGTTCACCCAAAGGCCCGGTAACGGGAACATGGACAAGACGCCCATGCGTGGCGGCTACCATTGCTTCCACCGTCCCTTCGCCACCATCGGCAACCGGTAATTTAACATAGTCCGCTGACGGGAAAATGTCGCGAAAACCGACCTCTATCGCTGTCGCTACCTCCAGCGCGCTCAAGCTTTCCTTATACGAGTCCGGAGCGATAACAATTTTCATAAGCCATCCTTACGCATGTTAGTTACGTTAAGCATACACCACGTAAGGGACCACTCGTGGGAGCGGTCCCAATGCGCTTATCGTACCATGCACGGACGTTTATTGTCGAATGTCCACTCTGGGATCAGGTATTGCATCGCCAGGGCGTCATCACGCGCACCCAGACCGTGTTTCTGATACAGCTCGTGCGCTTTCATGACCTGATCCATATCCAGCTCAACACCCAGACCCGGCGTGGCAGGCACCTGCACCATGCCGCCTTTGATTTCAAACGGCTGTTTGGTCAGGCGCTGGTTGCCCTCCTGCCAGATCCAGTGGGTGTCGATGGCGGTAATGTTGCCCGGCGCAGCAGCCGCCACATGGGTGAACATCGCCAGCGAGATATCGAAGTGGTTATTGGAGTGCGAGCCCCAGGTCAGGCCAAACTCATGACACATCTGCGCCACGCGAACCGAGCCTTGCATCGTCCAGAAGTGCGGGTCTGCCAGCGGGATATCCACCGATTGCAGCGAGAGCGTATGCCCCATCTGACGCCAGTCGGTCGCGATCATGTTCGTGGCGGTCGGCAGACCGGTGGCGCGACGGAACTCCGCCATCACTTCCCGGCCGGAGAAGCCCTGCTCTGCACCGCACGGATCTTCCGCGTAGGCCAGCACGCCTTTAAGCTGCTTACCGATTTTGATCGCCTCATCAAGCGACCAGGCACCGTTCGGATCCAGCGTGACGCGCGCCTGCGGGAAGCGCTTCGCCAGCGCGGCGATCGCCTCTGCCTCTTCTTCACCCGCCAGCACACCGCCTTTCAGCTTGAAGTCATTAAAGCCATATTTTTCATACGCGGCTTCCGCCAGGCGCACCACCGCGTCCGGGGTCATCGCTTCATCGTGACGCACACGATACCAGTCGCATTTTTCGTCCGGCTGGCTCTGGTACGGCAGCGGGGTGAGTTTGCGGTTGCCGATAAAGAACAGGTAGCCGAGCATTTCCACTTCGCTGCGCTGTTGACCGTCTCCCAGCAGGGAGGCGACATTGACGCCCAGATGCTGGCCTAACAGATCCAGCATCGCGGCTTCAATGCCCGTGACCACGTGGATAGTGGTGCGCAGATCAAACGTTTGCAGGCCACGACCGCCCGCATCACGATCGGCAAAGGTAGTACGCACGCTTGTCAGCACATTTTTGTACTCGCCCAGCGTTTTACCCACCACCAGCGGAATGGCGTCCTCCAGCGTTTTACGGATCTTCTCCCCACCCGGGATTTCACCGACACCGGTATGCCCTGAGTTGTCCTTGATCACCACGATATTACGGGTGAAGAACGGCGCATGGGCGCCGCTCAGGTTCATCAGCATGCTGTCATGCCCCGCGACAGGAATGATCTGCATGGAGGTGACTACAGGGGTAGAAAATGTGCTCATCGTTCGATCCTTTTATCAGTGACGTCCAAATACAGGGCGCTTACGGTCAAATGTCCAGCCGGGGATAAGGTACTGCATCGGGCCTGCGTCGTTGCGCGCGCCGCCCGGCAGTTTTTTATACGCTTCATGCGCCTTGTGGATCTGATCCCAGTCAAGCTCCACGCCCAGCCCCGGCGCATCCGGTACGGCAATTTTGCCGTTTTTGATTTCAAGTGGATTTTTGGTCAGGCGCGCTTCGCCTTCCTGCCAGATCCAGTGCGTATCGATGGCGGTCGGGTTGCCCGGCGCCGCTGCGCCAACGTGGGTAAACATCGCCAGCGAAATGTCAAAATGGTTATTGGAGTGGCAGCCCCAGGTCAGGCCAAACTCATCGCACAGCTGCGCCACGCGCACCGCGCCGGAAAGGGTCCAGAAGTGCGGGTCCGCCAGCGGAATGTCCACCGCATTCAGCATTACCGCATGGCCCATTTCACGCCAGTTGGTGGCGATCATGTTGGTTGCGACCGGCAGCCCGGTGGCGCGGCGGAACTCCGCCATCACCTCCCGGCCCGAGAAGCCCTGCTCTGCGCCGCACGGATCTTCCGCGTAGGTCAGCACATCGCCCAGCCCTTTGCACAGCGTGATAGCTTCATCCAGCAGCCATGCGCCGTTCGGATCGACGGTGATGCGCGCCTCCGGGAAGCGTTTTTTCAACGCGCGCACGCTGTCAATCTCCTGCTCGCCTGGCAGAACGCCGCCTTTCAGCTTGAAGTCTTTAAAGCCGTAGCGATCCTGCGCCGCCTCTGCCAGACGCACCACCGCCTCGCCAGAGAGCGCCTCCTGATGACGCAGGTGATACCACTCATGGCTGCCCGGTGAACGTTCCAGATACGGCAGATCGGTTTTAGTCCGGTCGCCAACATAGAACAGATAGCCCAGCACCGTTACCGCATCACGCTGTTTGCCCGGCCCCAGCAGTTCGCAGACCGGCACGTTCAGCGCCTTGCCGAGTAAATCGAGGAGAGCCGCCTCCAGCGCTGCCACCGCGTTAACGCGCAGTTCAAAGGTCCAGGCGCCTTTTCCGAAGGTATCAAAATCCGCCGACTGGTTGCCCTTATGTACTCGCTGAACCACTTTGTTCAGGCGGGCCACTTCCTGCCCAACCACCTGCGGGATGGCGTCGACCAGCGTCTGGTAAATCACCTCTCCGCCAGGCGCTTCCCCGACGCCTGTATTCCCTGCGCTGTCGGTCAGTACCACGATGTTGCGGGTAAACCAGGCATTATGCGCGCCACCAATGTTGAGCAGCATGCTATCCTGCCCCGCAACCGGGATGACCTTCATCTCCGTCACGATCGGGCTTGATTGCGTCGTCATCATCCGCGCTCCACAACAGGTTTCAGTTCGATACGTTTGATGTCACCCACCAGCACCAGGTAACTGAGTACCGCCACCAGCGCATGGACGCCTACATAAATCAGCGCACCATTGAAGGAGCCGGTGGTGCCGACGATGTAACCGATAGCGATTGGCGTGACAATGCCGGAAATGTTGCCAAACATGTTGAACAGACCGCCGCTCAGACCGCTGATCTCTTTCGGCGCGGTATCCGCCATGACTGCCCAGCCCAGCGCGCCAATGCCTTTACCGAAGAAGGCCATCGCCATGAAACCGATAATCATCCACTCCGCGTTGACGTAGTTACAGAACACCATGGTCATGGAGAGCAGCATGCCGAGCACGATTGGCGTTTTACGCGCGATATTCAGCGAACCGGTACGACGCATCAGCCAGTCGGAGATGACCCCGCCAAGCACCCCGCCCACGAAGCCGCAGATGGCCGGCACGGAGGCGACAAACCCCGCCTTCAGAATCGACATCCCACGCGCCTGCACTAGGTAAACCGGGAACCAGGTGATGAAGAAGTAGGTTAAGGCGTTGATGCAGTACTGGCCGAGATAGATACCGATCATCATCCGTGTGCCAACGAGCTGTTTGATCTGCGCCCATTTCTGGCTGAACGGGACTTTTACTTTCTGGGTTTTCTGATCCATGTTGATCAGCGCCCCACCTTCAGCAATGTAGTCCAGCTCTTTCTTGTTCACGCCCGGATGCTGGTTTGGTTCGTGGATCACTTTCAGCCAGATGAAGCTGATGACGATCCCCAGCCCACCCATGAAGAAGAAGACGTGTGACCAGCCCACTTCGTGCGTCAGCCAGCCCATGATGGGTGCGAAAATCACCGTCGCAAAGTACTGCGCCGAGTTAAAGATCGCGACCGCCGTTCCCCTCTCCTGCGCCGGGAACCAGGCGGCCACAATGCGGCTGTTGCCAGGGAAGGATGGCGCTTCCGCTAAGCCCACCAGGAAGCGGAGGGTAAAGAGAGCAATGATGATGCCGAAGCCGCTGAAGATATCCACGAAGCCCTGTAAGAGGGTAAACATCGACCAGATAAAAATGGACCAGAAATAGACCCGTTTTGAACCAAAGCGGTCCAGCAGCCAGCCGCCAGGGATTTGGCCGATTACGTAGGCCCATGAAAATGCGGAGAAAACATAACCCATACCCACCGGGTCAAGTCCGATGTCCTTTGCCATCTCAGAGCCGGCAATGGACAACGTGGCGCGGTCGCCGTAGTTGAAAGAGGTGACGATAAACAGCATCACCACTATCCAGTAGCGAGCGTTGGTGCGCTTCTCAGCGCTGCTCGCCGCGTGGCTTAATGTACTCATTGTGGCACTCCTGAAACATAGCTTTCGCCTGGTTCATTCTGTACAGCACCTGTAGGGTAATCAGAATGAGAGATTTGTGTTTGGTTTTGGTACGGCCAGAAGCCGTTTTATAGTGACGGGAAAAGTATATGAAGGAGTGACAGGTTCTCTCACCGTGCAGGAACACAACATTGAAGGGTGTGGGGAACGTGGTTTGGGGCATAAGCCCAAAGTGGTGGAAGATACTTCACGGAATTGAGGATTTAGTGCGGTTTCGATGCCGGGTGGCGGCTTCGCCTTACCCGGCCTGAAAGACCCGTAGGCCCGCGCAAGCGAAGCGCCGCCGGGCAGAATGTTATTTGAGAAGTGTGGCCCAGTTCTCCACCCACGGGTTCGACTCGCTTTCTGGCTCCGGGTGCTCGCCCGCATCAATCAGCAACATCTCCCCGACGCGCTGGGCGCTCTGCTCCTGCAACAGCGCGTCGAACTGCTTACCGCCGCCGCAGAAGTTAGCGTAAGAGCTATCACCGAGGGCAATGATGCCGTAGTGAACATCTGGCTGATAGCCAAGCTGGTCTTTAATGCCCTGGAAAAGCGGGGCAATGCTGTCCGGAAGATCGCCCTGCCCGGTGGTGGAGGTCACCACCAGAATGTATTTATCTTTATATTTTTCCCAGTCTGCCAGCTCCGGGTCTTCATACACCGTTGCTTTATGGCCCTGATTTACGAGGATTGCTTCCGCCTCCTCCGCCACCAGCAGCGAGTTGCCGTACATCGTGCCGACAAAAATGCCTACTTCAGCCATGCTTTGCTCCCGTCATTATTGCGTTTGCTGTTCATCCTGAACGTTGCCTGCGGCAAACTCAACCCTTTCATTTTCGGGGAGTTGTCCCAGCCAGCCAAACTGTGACAGCGCCTGCATCCAGACCTCATCCAGCCCCGCGCGGATCATCAGCGGTTCGCCGGTAAACGGGTGCGTCAGGGTCAGCTCGCTGGCGTGCAGCATCAGCCGGTTGCAGCCAAAATGCGCTGCCGCGCTGCGGTTCTGGCGCAAATCGCCATGCTTACTGTCGCCGATAATCGGGTGGCGCAGGTGCGCAAGGTGACGGCGAAGCTGGTGCTTGCGTCCGGTTTTGGGCAAAAGCTCAACCAGACTGTATCGCGTGGTCGGGAATTTGCTGGTCGCCACCGGCAGTTCTGTGGTCGCCATACCGCGATAGTCGGTTACCGCAGGCTGCGGGCCTTTATCTTCGCGGGCAAATTTATCGGCAATTTTATCCAGCTCCTCCACCAGGGGATAATCAAGCGTGGCGGCGTCTGTCAGCCATCCACGCACAATGGCGTGATAGCGTTTCTGGATCTGGTGCTGTTCAAACTGCTGCGCCAGCAGGCGCCCGGCCTCACTGGAAAGCCCCATCAGCAGAACGCCGGAGGTGGGCCGATCCAGACGGTGGGCGGTAAAGACGTGCTGACCGATTTGATCGCGCACGGTCTGCATGACCACCACTTTCTCATCGCGATCGAGCCAGCTTCGGTGCACCAGCCAGCCGGACGGTTTATTCACCGCCACTAACCACTCATCCTGATAAAGGATCTCAAGCGTCATGCATCGTCACCGGCGAAAAGCGCATCCAGCTTTTCCAGCTCCACCAGCATCATCGCGCGCGCCGGATGGGTCGCTTCCAGCGCCATTTCGTAATAGGGAGAGACGGCAAAAGACGCGGGCAACGCGTGGCCACCTTCCAGCAGCGCGTGCATACGCGGAATTAAGACCCACTGGAGCCACTCGAACGGGGCCAGCGTATCCAGACAAAACGGTTGGGTGCTGGCGAACGCTTCTGGCTGCGGCGCGTTATCCTGCCACAGCTGATGCTGGCGCATAAGGGCTTCGATGGCGTGCAACTGCGCACGAACGCTATCGTGATGCGACATATATACCTCAACTGAAAAACGGAATGGCGCGAAGCATAGCATTGCGGAAGACAGAAATAAAAAAAGGGAGCACTGTAAAAACAGTGCTCCCGGTTCGTTTCGCAGCATTCCAGCTACAATACGTGCTCCCTGCTCATCCGTGACAACTTTTCCTGATGCCCGAAGGCCCGGTCATCCCTTTACCTTTTGCATCCTGCTCACATCATCCTGATGTGTAGGTTTCATCCTGAAACGTCCTGGCCATCCTGACCCACCGACCATCCTGACCGGCTCTCGTTCTCCTTCCTGGAGGTGTCCCTTACGCATCCTGCGTGATCCTCTTTGCCTCATCCTGAAGCCTTCCTGCGGCGTCGTCCTGACGTGTTCCTGGTAAGAAACGTCATCATCCTGATGTTCGTTTCTCGTGTCGGCATCCTGTCGACACAGATAGAATCCGCTATTCTGCCTCGTCTTACAACCCACCTTGTGAGCAATGTAAGCCAGGCGAAACGGGAGATCTTCTTTCAGAAAAACACTAACCCATTGAAAGAGAAGTTAATATTAATCTGAAATTCCTAAGACAATGCTAATTGTTTCAGTGATGTCTCACAGAGCGTGTAAGAGATCTCTCACACGCTCTGTAGCATAATGGATTACAGAAGCGGCTCAAGTTGGGTAAGGAAATCCGCAAGTGAAGGTGCGAGAACGTCGCGATTGCGGGTGCCGAGCGTCTCTTTAATGACCTCACCAGACAGGTTGCAGACAGAAATGACGTCCAGTTCACTGTCGAGCGTCGCAATAAAGAGAGTCGGAGAGAGCTTAAGGCGTTTTTGCGTGACCAGGTGACCAATGAGGTTTTCCTGAACGCGTTGAAGATCGTCTTCGCTCCAGGTTTGCAGCAGCGTCAGCGGCTGTCGTGCAAAACATGCCGTCATATCCCCGGCAAACTGCGTGGTATAAAATGCATGAAGCGCAGGTTGTACCACAATGTCCATTGCGCGTTCAACCGCATTTACATTCTGCTCGCCCGTGAACGGTTTCGGTTGCCAGATTACGTAATCATCCTGCGAAGCGATAATGCACGGTGACGGCACGCCATATAAATCAGTACTTTGTGGCCACGTCCCCCGCTTTTCATGCCAGGCATCGCAGTAGCGGGTCGTGAAGGACGTCAGGGCATTTGCAGTTTCGATATCCACCGATTTCTCTCTTCTTGTAAGACAGGATAAACTCAGCCCATAAGTGTACCTGTAAAGTGGCTATGAAACATGTCTTACGAAAATCATCAGGCGTTAACGGGCTTAACGCTGGGTAAATCGACCGATTACCGCGACACCTACGATGCAAGCCTGTTGCAGGGCGTGCCGCGCAGTCTGAACCGCGATCCGCTCGGCCTGCACGCTGACGCGCTGCCGTTTGTCGGCGGCGACATCTGGACGCTGTACGAACTCTCCTGGCTGAATGCGCGCGGTCTGCCGCAGGTGGCCGTGGGCCACGTCGAGCTGGATTACGCCAGCGTAAATCTGGTCGAATCCAAGAGCTTTAAGCTCTATCTCAACAGCTTTAACCAGACCAAATTTAACAGCTGGGACGAGGTACAACAGACGCTTGAGCGTGATTTAAGCGCGTGCGCGCAGGGGAACGTGACCGTCTCGTTATACCGTCTGCATGAGCTGGAAGGACAGCCCATCGCCCATTTCCACGGCACCTGCATCGACGATCAGGACATCGAAGTGGAGAGCTATGAATTTAGCACTGACTGCCTGGAAAACGCGGCGGGCGGAAAAGTGGTCGACGAGACGCTGGTCAGCCATCTGCTGAAATCCAACTGCCTTATCACTCATCAGCCGGACTGGGGCTCGGTGCAAATTCAGTATCGCGGCCCAAAAATTGACCGTGAAAAGCTGCTGCGTTACCTGGTGTCTTTCCGTCATCACAACGAATTCCACGAGCAGTGCGTGGAACGCATCTTCAATGACATCCAGCGTTTCTGCCAGCCCGAAAAGCTGAGCGTTTACGCCCGCTATACCCGTCGCGGCGGCCTGGACATTAACCCGTGGCGCACCAATACCGATTTTGTGCCTGCCACCGGACGGCTGGTGCGCCAGTAAGATAAATATTTTCACAATATGCGGGCGGTATTCCGCCCGAAGTGTTGTGAAACGTCATAAGCCAGGGCTATTGTAATCAACAGGGAAAGACGATAATCGTCCCGTAAGGAGCTCACTTGATTACACATATTAGCCCGCTTGGCTCTATGGATATGTTGTCGCAGCTGGAAGTGGACATGCTTAAACGCACTGCCAGTAGTGACCTTTATCAACTGTTTCGTAACTGTTCACTTGCCGTACTGAACTCCGGAAGCCTGACCGACAACAGTAAAGAGCTGCTGTCCCGCTTCGAAAGTTTTGATATCAACGTGCTGCGCCGCGAGCGCGGGGTGAAGCTGGAAGTGATCAACCCGCCGGAAGAGGCGTTTGTCGACGGGCGTATTATCCGCTCACTTCAGGCCAACCTGTTTGCCGTGCTGCGCGACATCCTGTTCGTTAACGGGCAGATCAGCAACGCCGGTCGTTTTCAACATCTTGACCTGGAAAGTTCCGTTCATATCACCAACCTGGTCTTCTCCATTCTGCGTAACGCCCGCGCCCTGCACGTGGGCGAAGCGCCGAACATGGTCGTCTGCTGGGGTGGTCACTCCATTAACGAAACCGAATACCTGTATGCCCGCCGCGTGGGGACGCAGCTTGGCCTGCGCGAACTGAATATCTGTACCGGTTGCGGTCCTGGCGCGATGGAAGCGCCAATGAAAGGCGCGGCAGTAGGACACGCGCAGCAACGCTATAAAGAAGGCCGTTTTATTGGCATGACCGAGCCGTCGATCATCGCCGCTGAGCCGCCTAACCCGCTGGTTAACGAACTGATTATTATGCCGGATATCGAAAAACGTCTTGAGGCGTTTGTCCGTATCGCGCACGGCATCATCATCTTCCCGGGCGGCGTGGGGACGGCGGAAGAGCTGCTTTATCTGCTGGGGATCCTGATGAACCCGGCCAACAAAGATCAGGTTCTGCCGTTGATCCTGACCGGCCCGAAAGAGAGCGCCGACTACTTCCGCGTGCTGGACGAGTTTATCGTGCATACGCTGGGCGAAGACGCGCGCCGTCACTACCGCATTATCATTGACGATGCCGCAGAAGTGGCCCGTCAGATGAAAAAAGCGATGCCGCTGGTGAAAGAGAACCGTCGTGATACCGGGGATGCCTACAGCTTTAACTGGTCCATCCGTATCGCACCGGACCTCCAGATCCCCTTCGAACCGTCGCATGAGAACATGGCGAACCTCAAACTCTATCCGGATCAGCCGGTAGAAGTGCTGGCAGCCGACCTGCGTCGCGCCTTCTCTGGCATCGTGGCGGGGAACGTGAAAGAGGTAGGGATCCGTGCAATTGAGGAGTTCGGGCCGTATAAGATCCACGGTGACCCGGAGATGATGCGCCGCATGGATGACATGTTGCAGGGCTTTGTCGCCCAGCACCGCATGAAGCTTCCTGGCTCTGCCTATATTCCGTGTTACGAAATCATCAAGTAACGGGTCCTTTCCCTCCTCCCAGGCCGGATCGTTATCCGGCTTTTTTATTCGTGATGCAATTCATAGCGTTCTTCAATGGTATTAACAAATCTGACGCCAGCGCAAACGATTACCTCGTTTTTGAAACCATAAATAATCAGCCTTAATCGAAATTACCCGCCAGAAAATCCTAAAATCCCATTTCTTTACAGCGAAAGACACCTATCTCGCGGGGCCACCTTTTCTAAAACATGTCGTTAATGGTAGCCTTCGCGCCCGTAAATTCTCTTTGATGTTTTTTTAACAGATAAATGGTCTAAAGATACCCACATCATAAGTGGATTATTGCATTTGGGATCGCGATCACTGATAGATTCATAACTAGAATGTATCTTTCCGCCCGCCAATAGTTACGGGCAAAAATTATTAAAAAACCGTCACTGAACGAATTTCATATTACCGTCAGGCACTTTTTCATCGGATTTGACTAAAAACCTGACAATTTGCTTCCTCCAGGAGATACAGATGGAAACCACTCAAACCAGCACCGTTGCTTCGATTGAATCCCGAAGCGGTTGGCGCAAAACGGATACCATGTGGATGCTTGGCCTGTACGGCACAGCAATCGGCGCTGGTGTACTGTTCCTTCCTATCAACGCAGGTGTCGGCGGTCTGATCCCGCTGATCATCATGGCCATCATCGCCTTCCCGATGACCTTCTTTGCACACCGCGGTCTGACCCGCTTCGTGCTGTCCGGTAAAAATCCGGGCGAAGACATCACTGAAGTCGTTGAAGAACACTTCGGCGTCGGCGCAGGTAAGCTGATTACCCTGCTCTACTTCTTCGCGATTTACCCGATTCTGCTGGTTTATAGCGTCGCTATCACTAACACCGTTGAAAGCTTCATGATGCACCAGCTTCAGATGACCCCGCCGCCGCGTGCGATTCTGTCTCTGATCCTGATCGTCGGTATGATGACCATCGTGCGCTTCGGCGAGCAGATGATTGTGAAAGCGATGAGCGTGCTGGTGTTCCCGTTTGTGGCGGCTCTGATGGTGCTGGCTCTGTACCTGATCCCACAGTGGAACGGCGCAGCGCTGGAAACCCTGTCTCTGAGCAGCGCATCCGCGACCGGCAACGGCCTGCTGCTGACCCTGTGGCTGGCGATCCCGGTAATGGTGTTCTCCTTCAACCACTCGCCAATCATCTCTTCCTTCGCGGTGGCGAAGCGTGAAGAGTACGGCAATGGCGCAGAGAAGAAGTGCTCCAGCATCCTGGCTCGCGCGCACATCATGATGGTCCTGACCGTAATGTTCTTCGTGTTCAGCTGCGTGCTGAGCCTCTCCCCGGCGGATCTGGCGGCGGCGAAAGAGCAGAACATCTCGATTCTGTCTTACCTGGCCAACCACTTTAACGCACCGCTGATTGCGTGGATGGCACCGATCATCGCGATTATCGCTATCACCAAATCCTTCCTGGGCCACTACCTGGGCGCGCGTGAAGGCTTCAACGGTATGGTGATTAAATCTCTGCGCGGTAAAGGCAAGAGCATTGAAATCAATCGTCTGAACAAAATCACTGCGCTGTTCATGCTGGTGACCACCTGGGCGGTAGCGACTCTGAACCCAAGCATTCTGGGTATGATTGAAACCCTGGGCGGCCCGATTATCGCGATGATCCTGTTCCTGATGCCGATGTACGCGATTCAGAAAGTGCCTGCGATGCGTAAATACAGTGGCCATGTCAGCAACGTGTTTGTTGTTGTGATGGGTCTGATTGCCATCTCCGCTATTTTCTACTCGCTGTTCAGCTAATACCTCCTGCGCCGTCTGCGGACGGCGCACTTCTCCCCTCTGACTGAAGCAATGGACGCATCATGATTAGCGTATTCGATATCTTCAAAATCGGTATTGGTCCTTCCAGCTCTCACACCGTCGGACCAATGAAAGCCGGTAAACAATTCACGGATGACTTGATTGCACGCGGCATTTTGCACGACATCACCCGCGTGGTTGTCGATGTATACGGTTCCCTTTCCCTGACCGGTAAAGGCCACCATACCGATATTGCCATTATCATGGGGCTGGCGGGGAATCTGCCAGATACCGTTGATATTGATGCAATTCCTGCCTTTATCCAGGACGTAAACACCCACGGTCGTTTGCTGCTGGCGAACGGCGAGCATGAGGTTGAATTCCCGGTTGACCACTGCATGAATTTCCATGCGGATAACCTGTCGCTGCACGAGAATGGCATGCGCATTACCGCGCTGGCTGGCGATAAAGCGGTTTACAGCCAGACGTATTACTCCATCGGCGGCGGGTTTATCGTCGACGAGGACCATTTTGGTCAAAGCAGCAATTCCACCGTTGATGTGCCGTACCCGTACAAAAACGCGGCCGACTTACAGCGACACTGCCACGAGACAGGCCTTTCTCTCTCCGGCCTGATGATGAAAAACGAGCTGGCCCTGCACAGCAAAGAGGAGCTGGAACAGCACTTTGCTAACGTCTGGGAAGTGATGCGCAGCGGCATTGAGCGCGGGATCACCACCGAAGGGGTGCTGCCGGGTAAACTGCGCGTACCGCGTCGTGCAGCGGCGCTGCGCCGTATGTTGGTGAGTACCGATAAAACGACCACCGACCCGATGGCGGTAGTGGACTGGATCAACATGTTCGCGCTGGCGGTGAACGAAGAGAACGCCGCGGGTGGCCGTGTCGTCACCGCGCCAACCAACGGGGCGTGCGGGATTGTTCCGGCGGTCCTGGCGTATTACGACAAGTTTATCCGTGAAGTGAACGCAAACTCACTGGCACGCTATCTGCTGGTCGCCAGTGCGATTGGCTCACTGTACAAGATGAACGCCTCGATTTCCGGCGCGGAAGTGGGCTGCCAGGGTGAAGTGGGCGTAGCCTGTTCAATGGCGGCGGCGGGTCTCGCCGAACTGCTGGGCGCAAGCCCTGCTCAGGTCTGTATTGCGGCGGAAATCGGCATGGAACATAACCTGGGGCTGACCTGCGATCCGGTCGGCGGACAGGTCCAGGTGCCCTGCATCGAGCGTAACGCCATCGCCTCTGTGAAAGCGGTGAACGCGGCACGTATGGCGCTGCGTCGTACCAGTGAACCGCGCGTCTGCCTCGACAAGGTTATCGAAACCATGTACGAAACAGGTAAAGACATGAACGCCAAATACCGCGAAACCTCCCGCGGTGGTCTGGCGATGAAGATCGTCACCTGCGATTGAGCCTTTCAGGAAGCCTCGTTTTGCGAGGCTTCTTCCTGTTTTCCCCACCATTGATAGTTTCATGCTGGGCTCAGTGTTACCCTTCCCCCATTAAACAGAAGGGAGATTATCTGTGGCCGTTCATTTGCTTATCGTCGATGCACTTAACCTGATTCGCCGTATTCATGCGGTACAGGGCACCCCCTGCAAGGACACCTGTTTACACGCGCTGGAACAGCTCATTCGCCATAGCGAACCCACCCACGCTGTTGCCGTATTCGACGATGAAGCACGCAATACCGGCTGGCGGCACCAGCGCCTGCCCGACTACAAAGCCGGACGTGCGCCAATGCCGGACGATCTGCACGCCGAAATGCCCGTTATCCGCGCGGCCTTTGAGCAGCGCGGCGTTCCGTGCTGGGGCGCGCACGGTAATGAAGCTGACGATTTAGCCGCAACGCTGGCGGTGAAAGTCGCGGGCGCCGGGCATCAGGCGACTATCGTTTCAACCGACAAAGGCTACTGCCAGCTGCTCTCTCCAACGATCCGCATCCGCGACTACTTTCAAAAACGCTGGCTGGACGCGCCATTTATTGCCAGCGAGTTTGGCGTATCGCCTGAGCAACTGCCCGATTACTGGGGGCTGGCAGGGATCAGCAGCTCTAAAGTACCGGGAGTCGCCGGTATTGGCCCCAAAAGTGCCGCTCAGTTGCTGACGGAGTTTCAGGATCTGGAAGGCATTTACGCCAGGCTTGATGAAGTGCCGGAAAAATGGCGCAAGAAGCTGGAGGCGCATAAAGAGATGGCGTTTATCTGCCGCGAGGTGGCGACGCTACAGACGGATTTACAGCTGGACGGGAATTTGCAGCAGTTAAGGTTAGAGCGTTAAGATCCCCCTCACCCCAAAGGGGCGAGGGGGAAAAGACCGCACGGAGCAGTCCCCTCTCCCATTGGGGGTTAGGGTGAGGGGACTATCGCTCGTCGCGACGTCCACCCACAGCCGCCCACCAGCGACGGATATGCACCGTCACTTCTTCACGGTCGTGATACAGCTGACGCGCCTGGATTTCCGCGTTAATCCCGTGTTCGTCCAGCTGCTGCTGAATATAGGCCAGGTTCTGCGACACCTCTTCGTAGCGCTTTTTCATCGGCAGCTTGAGGTTGAAAATCGTCTCACGGCACCAGCCGTTCACCAGCCAGGAGGCCATCAGCGCCGCGACTTTCGCCGGTTTCTCTACCATGTCGCACACCATCCAGGAGATGTTGTTGCGGTTCGGGCGATAGCGGAAGCCATCCTCACGCAGCCAGGTGACCTGCCCGGTGTCCATCAGGCTTTGCGCCATCGGGCCGTTATCCACGGACGAAACCCACATGTTGCGTTTCACCAGCTGATAGGTCCAGCCGCCCGGGCACGCGCCAAGGTCGACGGCATACATGCCGTTTGCCAGACGTTCGTCCCACTCGTCCGCCGGGATAAAGACGTGGAACGCCTCTTCCAGCTTGAGGGTTGAACGGCTCGGCGCATCTGCCGGGAAGCGCAGACGCGGGATCCCCATAAAGAACGGCGAGTTATTGGTGGTATACGAGTAGCCTGCGTAGCAGCATCCTGGCGCAATAAAGAAGATATGCACGACCGGGCGCTTTGGCGTTTCGTAGTTTGTCAGTACACCCGCATCACGTAGCGCCGCGCGCAGCGGCACGGTGAACTTACGGCAGAACTTCATCAGCTCTTTGCTTTCGTTGGTGTCGGCCACTTCCACGCGCAAATCGCCGCCCTTCTCCACCACGCCTTGCAGCATGCCCACAATCGGCGTGATGCGATCTTCCGGCGGGAGATCTTTCAGCAGTTCGCCCGCGACAAACATCTGGCGAGCGAAAATCAATGAGCTGAACGGCAACTCGCGCGCCAGCTTGTCGGCATCATCAGGCTGATAGCATTCAAATACCACATAGCCCGCGTTCTCTTTGACGCGAGCAAATCCGAAGACCTCACGCTTCGCCGCTTTATCGGTGATTTCCGCGGCGCACTCTTTCTCAAACCCCGGGCGACAATATAAAACAACCTTATTCATGAACAACGCCCTTGCGTTTCAGACGGATAGCTCCGATAAACATTAAAACCCAACCCGCCAGGAAGCTGACGCCGCCGACGGGTGTAACAAACGCCCACAGGCGTAAATGCGACAGCGCCAGACAGTAGAGGCTGCCGCTGAACAGTACGGTACCCAGCGCCAGAAAGACGCTGCTCCAGTAAAACCAGATACTGATGCGGCGCTGCATCGCTACCGCCAGCCCAAAAATAGCCAGCGTGTGGAACGCCTGATATTCAAGGCCGGTCTGGATCCAGCCCATCTCCACAACGCCCAAAGACTTGCTTAAGACATGCGCGCCAAACGCGCCCAGAGCTACAAAAATAAAGCCACTCACCGCGGCGAAAATCAGCATGAATCGGCTGGTCATGTTTAAGTCCTGAATTGATGCGTGCCCGGCACACAAACGTTATTGTTCATACCTGAAGCGGAATTTTTCTTGCTCGCTTGCCGCTTTTGCCAGTATCCACTGCCGGAAAGCGGCTATTTTACCCAGTTCTGCCTGACTGTCATGACAAACCAGATAAAATGCATTCTTGCTGACCAGTACATCGTTAAATGGGCAAACCAGACGGCCTGCCTCAATTTCGGACTGCGCCATCACGTTGTTTGCCAACGCCACGCCCTGCCCGTGAATGGCGGCCTGTAGCACCATCGCGCTGTGGCTAAAAATCGGCCCCTGCTGCACGTTTATATGATTAAGACCTAGCTGGCGGGTATAAGTTTGCCAGTCGCGACGCGAGGCATCGTGTAAAAGCGTATGTTGCGCCAGATCGGCGGGCGTTTTGAGCGCTTTATCCCCCGTCAGCAGCAGCGGTGAACAGACCGGCAACAGATATTCTGCGTATAATTTCTCAACACGCAAGCCTGGCCAGTTACCACGACCATAAAAAATCGCCACGTCCACATCATCCGCCAGCTTGTCTTCCTGACGGTCCACCGCCTGGATTCGGACATCGATTCCCGGATAAGTTGAGTTAAAGCTTGAGAGTCTCGGCACCAGCCACTGAATGGCAAAACTGGGCAATAAACTGACAGTCAGGGCACCTTTTGCACTCCGGGCCTGAAGTTTGCGAGTGGCTTCCGTCAGCTGGGAAAAAATCTCTTTAATATCCTGAAAATAGCTCTGCCCCTCTTCAGTCAGCAGCAGCGAACGGTTGCGTCGACGAAACAGCTTAAGCCCCAGAAAATCCTCCAGAGACTTGATTTGATGACTTACTGCGGCCTGTGTCACAAAAAGCTCATCGGCTGCGCGGGTGAAGCTGAGGTGGCGTGCTGCTGCATCAAAAACACGTAATGCATTTAGGGGTGGCAATCGCTTGGACATGGTTATCTGGCTTAGATGTTAACGAGATTTAACATATAGGAAACAACGTTTAACCTATTAGTTTTTTTTATCTGAGCCATTATAATTTGTCCGTTGAGGAACTACCAGCAAATACCTATAGTGGCGGCACTTCCTGAGCCGGAACGAAAAGCTTTTTTTGGAATGCGTGTTCTGAAGGGCTTTTGGCTTACGGTTGTGATGTTGTGTTGTTGTGTTTGCAATTGGTCTGCGATTCAGACCACGGTAGCAACGCTACCAATTTTTCACTTCCTGTACATTTACCCTGTCTGTCCATAGTGATTAATGTAGCACCGCCAACTTGCGGTGCTTTTTTTTCGCTTGTCTACCTGTTAATGCTCGATTTCTTTCATCTCTTTCACGTCAGTGCGATTGATCTGCTGTTTGTTCCCGTTAGCATCTTTGTATGAAATCATCCCGGTATCATTATCGGTTGTCGGTTTCCCTTCAGAGACGATAGATCGACCATCGTTGGTATGCATTACGTAGTTATTACCAGAACAGGCGCTCAGGGCAAAGGTCAACGCACAGGCAGAAATGATTGCAGCTGTCTTTTTCATGATTATTCTCCTTTAGCAATTAATGCTATTCAAACCTCGATTTATAACAGGCTAAAACATCCGCCTAACACTATTTAGCATAACCTGCTTTTTCAGACTCGCCAGGATAAGCAGACAAATCTGATAGATATCAACTTCCTTGCCCTGTCGATGAATTTGCGCGACGATCGTAGAATCGATATGAGGAATTCCATGAACGCTTTCAGCCCTGCGCAGTTTCGCGCACAGTTTCCGGCGCTGGCCGATGCCGGCATTTACCTTGATAGCGCCGCCACGGCCCTTAAGCCGCAGGCGGTGATTGGGGCAACTCGTCAGTTTTACAGCCTGAGCGCCGGGAACGTGCACCGCAGCCAGTATGCCGACGCGCAGCGCTTAACGGCACAATACGAAGCCGCACGGGATCAAGTGGCGCGCCTGATCAACGCTGACAGCGGTAAGAACATCGTCTGGACACGGGGCACCACCGAGGCCATTAACATGGTGGCGCAATGCTACGCGCGTCCGTTATTGCAGCCCGGAGATGAGATCATCGTCAGCGAGGCGGAACACCACGCCAACCTGGTACCCTGGCTGATGGTAGCCGAACAAACCGGGGCACGCGTTGTGAAGCTCCCGTTGGGTGCTGACTTCCTGCCTGACGTGGCGCGTCTGCCTGAACTGATTACGTCCCGCAGCCGAATTCTGGCGCTGGGGCAGATGTCCAACGTCACCGGCGGCTGTCCGGACCTGGCACGCGCCATTAAAATTGCCCATGCCAGCGGCGTGGTGGTGATGGTCGACGGTGCGCAGGGGGTGGTGCATTTTCCGGCTGACGTTCAGGCGCTGGATATCGACTTCTACGCCTTCTCAGGGCACAAATTGTACGGGCCAACCGGTATCGGTGCGCTGTACGGCAAACCTGAACTGCTGGCCCGGATGACGCCGTGGCTCGGCGGCGGAAAGATGATTACCGAAGTGACCTTCGACGGCTTTAAAACGCAGGATGTACCTTACCGCCTGGAAGCCGGTACACCGAACGTGGCCGGGGTTATCGGCCTGAGCGCGGCGCTCGAATGGCTGGCAGAAACGGATGTGGCTCAGGCTGAAAGCTGGAGCCGGGGGCTGGCGACGCTGGCGGAAGAAGAACTGAAAAAGCGTCCGGGTTTCCGCTCGTTTCGCGTTCAGGATTCCAGCCTGCTCGCCTTTGATTTCGCGGGCGTACACCATAGCGACATGGTGACGCTGCTGGCCGGGTATGGCATTGCCCTGCGTGCCGGACAGCACTGCGCCCAGCCGCTGCTGGCGGCTATCGGCGTGAGCGGTACGCTGCGCGCCTCGTTTGCCCCGTACAATACAAAAAGTGACGTCGACGCGCTGGTTTCCGCCGTCGACCGCGCCCTGGAATTACTGGTGGATTAATGACAAGTTCAGCTCTGGCCGGGCACCCGTTCGGCACCGTTATTACTGAAGAGACGTTAAAACAGACCTTTGTCCCGCTCACGCAGTGGGAAGATAAATACCGTCAGCTGATCCTGCTGGGCAAACAGTTGCCCACGCTGTCAGACGAACTGAAATCACAGGCGAAAGAGATCGCAGGCTGCGAGAACCGCGTCTGGCTTGGGGTTAGCGTATCCGGTGAGAAACTGCATTTCTTTGGCGACAGCGAGGGACGCATTGTTCGCGGTCTGCTGGCGGTGCTGTTGACCGCAGTCGAAGGGAAAAGCGCCGCAGAGCTGCTGGCGCATTCTCCGCTGGCGCTGTTCGATGAACTGGGACTTCGCGCGCAGCTTAGCGCCTCGCGCGGTCAGGGCTTAATCGCGCTCAACGACGCGGTGCTGGATGCCGCCCGTCAGGCTCAGGCCTGACGTTCCGCCTTCGCCATCATCTTCTTCAGGGCGTGAGAGACCGCCACAAAGCCGAAAGAGGCGGTCACCATGGTGGCCGCCCCAAACCCAGAGGCACAATCCATCCGCTTTGGCCCTTCCGCCGTGCTTTTCATTGCACAGACCGAACCATCCGCCTGCGGATAAACCAGCGCTTCTGTCGAGAACACACAGTCCACGCCCAGCTTGCCTTTACTGTTTTTCACCACGTTGAAGTCGCTTTTTAAGCGCTCGCGCAGCTTAGCGGCCAGCGGATCCTGAATGGTTTTGGCCAGATCCGCTACCTGGATCTGCGTCGGATCAATTTGTCCGCCCGCGCCGCCCGTTGTCACCAGCGGCACCTTGTAACGACGGCAGTAAGCGATTAGCGCCGCTTTAGGCCGCACGCTGTCGATGGCGTCAATCACATAGCTGTAGCCTTTGCTCATGTACTCCGCGACGTTATCTGCCGTCACAAAGTCGTCGATCACCGTCACCCGGCACTCCGGGTTGATGAGACGAATACGCTCTGCCATCACTTCAGATTTTGCCAGACCGACGTTATCACGCAGGGCATGGATCTGACGGTTAGTGTTAGTAACGCAGACGTCATCCATATCAATCAACGTAATTGCGCCAATACCGGTTCTCGCCAGCGCTTCTGCCGCCCACGACCCCACACCGCCAATGCCCACCACGCAGACATGCGCATCCGCGAACAGTTGCAGGGCTTTTTCACCATATAACCGTGCCGTGCCGCCGAAACGCTGGCGCCAGGCATCGCTGATTACCACAGACATAAAACCTCAGATGTAAAAAGGGTGAGGTATTCCTCACCCTGAACCGTAATCCGTCTTGCCCTCAGAATACCACAATCAGCCGCTGAATACGTTTCCGGTACCCGGTGCCGCCTTCAGTACCCAAACGCGTCCGTAGTGGTTATACCAGCCTGCACGGTGACCGGCATCCGGGCCGATGCCCTGATAAATGTCGAAGTGCTGGCCTTTGATCGCCCCGCCCACATCCAGCGCCACCATCAGGCGCAATTCATACTTGCCGTTGAATTTGCCGTTGTTGTCGAGGAGAGGAACTTCCGCCAGCAGCGTAGTACCCGCCGGGATAATCGAACGATCCGATGCCACAGAAGCGCGGCCAATCAGCGGTACGGCGCTCGCCCCTTTCACTGGCGCAAAGTTCTGCGGTTTAAAGAAGACAAACGATGGATTCTGCTCAAGCAGCTCACGCACTTCCGCTTCGCTGTGTTTTTCGCCCCACTCGCGGATCGCCTGCATCGACATGTCTTCTCGTTTCACTTCACCACGGTCGATGAGCACCTTACCGATGCTGCGATAGGCATGGCCATTTTTCCCGGCATAGCTAAAGAAGTTCAGCGGCGAGCCGTCGCCAAAATCAATATAGCCGCTGCCCTGCACGTCCATAATGAAGTTATCCATCAGCGAGTTGCTGTAGGCCAGAACATAATTTTCGCTAAGCGCACCGGCGTAGATCTCTGCGCGGGACGGCAGACGACCGCGTTTCGGCGGCATACGGTAAATGGGATACTGGAACTCGCCCTGGCGCGTGTGTCGTGCCTGGACTACCGGGGTGTAGTAACCGGTAAACTGGACGTTACCGTAGTTATCCGCCCCTTCCATCTGCCAGGCATCGATACCAAACTGGCGCATATTGCGGGTATCACCGCCTGCGCGCAGCCAGTCCTGTACGGCGCTATAGACATTGTTCTGCGAACTGTATAAACGCGGAGAAGCATTGCGGATCTGGTAGACCTGCTCGGAGAAATCACCGGCATTGATCGGAGCACCCACGGCATCTGGCTGGTTAACTAAAGAGAAAGGCTGGGATAACTTCCCGTCTTTATACTGTTGACCGCGATCGGTCGGTTTGGAAGAGCAGGCCGCAAGAATTGCTACCATTGCGCCTGTCATCAGATACTTCGCCCAACGTCCTTTCATTATATCTCGTCTTTTAGTTGCCCAATTCCGCGTGATGAAGATAACAAACCCACCGTGTTAATGAAATGCAATCGCCTTCCCTTTGGCAAATTCTGCACAAAAAATAGCCTAAGGAGGCTATTCCCGTTCATTTTGCATACAAAATAATGAATTATGCGAAAAAGGGGTTGCATCACAAACCTATCCGAGTATAGTGCGCTTCCACGGACGCGGGGTGGAGCAGCCTGGTAGCTCGTCGGGCTCATAACCCGAAGGTCGTCGGTTCAAATCCGGCCCCCGCAACCAATTAAAATTTGATGAAGTATCTTCTACGACAGTAGAAGTTTTTGCGAAGTAGTTCGAATCACAGCAAGGCGACGACGCAGTGAATCCTTAGGAACTTGCTCCAGTAAGTGACTGAGGTGAACGAGGAAAGTCAACGCAGATGTGGTTTGAAATACGAAGCAAAAAGACGGACGCGGGGTGGAGCAGCCTGGTAGCTCGTCGGGCTCATAACCCGAAGGTCGTCGGTTCAAATCCGGCCCCCGCAACCAATCAAATTTGAAGAAGTAAGTTTCTACAAGTGTAGAAAGACGGACGCGGGGTGGAGCAGCCTGGTAGCTCGTCGGGCTCATAACCCGAAGGTCGTCGGTTCAAATCCGGCCCCCGCAACCAACACTTCTTAAACAATAAACACCCTGAAGGGTGTTTTTTTGTATCTGGCGTTTGTGAAAAGGCCGGGCATGAGACCCGGCTTACTGCCCTACCCCCGCCGCGCCAGCGTTTCCCCGTCTGAGAAATAGGCCCGGATCCCCGCCAGAATGGACTCCGCCACTTCCTGCTGGAATTTAGCCGTCTTGAGCTTGCGTTCCTCTTCCACGTTACTGATAAACGCGGTTTCGACCAGAATGGATGGAATATCCGGCGCTTTCAGTACCGCAAATCCGGCCTGCTCGACGCTGTTTTTGTGCAGCTTGTTGACCCGGCCCAGTTTGCCCAGCACTGCTTTACCAAACTTCAGGCTGTCGGTAATGGTCAGCGACTGCACCATATCAAACATTGTGTGGTCGACGTAACGGTCGCCGCTTTTGCTCACGCCACCGATTAAATCCGAGGCGTTCTGCGTGTCCGCCAGATATCTCGCGGCGGTACTGGTCGCCCCCTTCGTTGACAGGGCAAACACCGATGATCCGCTCGGCTGGCGACTGGTGAAGGCATCTGCGTGGATAGAGACAAACAGATCCGCGCGCTGCTTCTGCGCTTTCGCGACGCGAACTTTAAGCGGGATAAAAACATCTTCGTTGCGCGTCATGTAGGCGCGCATATTGCCTTCTTTGTCGATCAACGCTTTCAGACGACGAGCAATTTGCAGCACCACATCTTTTTCGCGGGTGCGATATTTCCCGACGGCGCCGGAATCTTCTCCGCCATGACCAGGATCGAGCATGATCACAATCGGGCGATCGCGCCCCGCTTTGCCCGGCTTTGGACCGCTTTGCGCTGGCGGGACCTGGCTGTCGAGATCGCCTTTGTTGTAATCCTCAAGTAATGCCAGGAGCGGATCCTGAATATCCGTTGCATTCGCCGGATAGAGATCCATCACCAGGCGCTCCTTAAAGGCGGCAACAGGCGCAAGGGCAAAGAGCTGCGGTTTCACGTTCTGCTTCAGCTCAAACACCATGCGCACGGTTTGCGGATCGAACTGCCCGACGCGCGCCGATTTGATAAACGGATCGTCGCCCCGGATCTGAGCCGCCATGCCCTTAAGCACGGAGTTGAGGTTCACACCTTCGAGATCAACCACCACACGTTCAGGATTGCTGAGGGCAAATTGCTTGTATTTCAGCACGCGGTTGGACTCGACCGTCACGCGCGTATAGGTCGACGACGGCCAGACGCGCACCGCGACTACCTGGCTTGTGGCGGCAAGACCCACCTGGCTGACGCTAAGCAACCACATCGCCCCGGCCCCTTTTAACAGGCGGCGGCGGCTTATTGCTGAATTGGATCCCGACATGCTTCTCCCGAGCAAGAAATCTGATTGATGAACAAAACGCCCAAATTGACCGAAAACTTTAACGAATGACGCATAAACTGTCATCCATAAAAGGGTAAACAATCATACGTTAACGCACGGATTACTTATTATTTTCTGTGGGTCGCAGAAAATTTAGGCTTGCACACGTGGTCACAATCGAATAAAAATACAGAAATTACGAATAAACATTCATTAAGGGTTGTGTCATGGTTAAGGAACGCAGAACCGAACTGGTCCAGGGATTCCGCCATTCTGTTCCCTATATCAACACCCATCGGGGAAAAACGTTTGTCATCATGCTTGGCGGCGAAGCCATTGAGCATGAAAACTTTTCCAGCATCGTCAATGACATCGGCCTGCTGCACAGCCTCGGTATCCGTCTGGTGGTGGTATATGGCGCACGTCCGCAAATCGAAGCCAACCTGGCCGCTCATCACCATGAGCCGATCTACCACAAACATACCCGCGTGACGGATGCGAAAACCCTCGAACTGGTCAAGCAGGCGGCGGGTCTGTTGCAGCTGGATATCACCGCCCGCCTGTCGATGAGCCTGAATAACACGCCGTTGCAGGGTGCGCACATCAACGTGGTGAGCGGCAACTTCATCATCGCTCAGCCGCTCGGCGTGGACGATGGCGTAGATTACTGCCACAGCGGCCGCATCCGGCGTATTGATGAAGAAGCCATTCACCGCCAGTTAGACAATGGCGCGATCGTCCTGATGGGACCCGTTGCCGTCTCCGTAACGGGTGAAAGTTTTAATCTGACCTCGGAAGAGATTGCCACCCAGCTGGCCATCAAGCTGAAAGCGGAAAAAATGATCGGGTTTTGCTCCTCGCAGGGCGTCGTGAATGATGAGGGCGTGATTGTGCCAGAACTTTTTCCGAATGAAGCCCAGGCGCGCGTCGAAGCGCTGGAAGCACAAGGCGATTACTATTCCGGTACCGTGCGTTTTTTGCGCGGTGCCGTTAAAGCCTGCCGCAGCGGGGTGCGCCGCAGCCACCTGATCAGCTATCAGGAAGACGGCGCGCTGTTGCAGGAGCTGTTCTCCCGGGATGGTATTGGTACGCAGATCGTGATGGAGAGCGCCGAGCAGATCCGCCGTGCCACTATCAACGATATCGGCGGCATTCTGGAGCTGATCCGTCCACTGGAGCAACAGGGGATCCTGGTTCGCCGCTCCCGCGAGCAGCTGGAGATGGAGATCGACAAATTCACCATCATTCAGCGCGATAACCTGACCATTGCCTGTGCGGCGCTTTATCCGTTCCCGGAAGAGCAGATTGGCGAAATGGCGTGCGTCGCCGTACACCCTGATTACCGCAGCTCCTCGCGGGGCGAACTGCTGCTTGAACGCGTGGCGGCACAGGCGCGCCAGATGGGGCTAAGCAAGTTGTTCGTGCTCACCACGCGCAGCATTCACTGGTTCCAGGAGCGCGGCTTCACACCGGTAGATATTGATTCCCTGCCGGAAAGTAAGAAAGAGATGTACAACTATCAGCGCCGCTCGAAGGTGTTAATGGCGGACCTGGGATAACAGTCACCCTCTCCTGTCGGAGAGGGCGTTCACTCAGACAGATTCAAATATTGCGCTTAATCCGCTTCTGCGCTCGGTACGGGTGGCAATCGCCTGTCCCAGCACGCGCTCATCCGCATACAGCGACAGACGCTGGCGTGCGCGGGTAATGGCGGTGTAGACCAGTTCACGGGTCACTACCGGCGACAGCTGTGTCGGCAGGATCAGCGCCGCATGGTTGAACTCGGAACCCTGAGATTTATGTACCGTCATCGCCCATGCCGTTTCATGCTCTGGCAGGCGGCTGGGCTGAACGGACTTCACGCTGCCGTCCGGCAGCTGGAACCAGACGCGCAGGCCGTTACCGCGATCGAGCGCAATGCCGATATCCCCGTTGAATAGCCCCAGCGCACTGTCGTTGCGGGAGATCATTACGGGTCGGCCTTCATACCATCGCGAATGCGGTGGACGGTTAATTTTGCGTTTCTGCACCAGCAACTGCTCCAGCCTGTCGTTCAGGCCCGTGACGCCAAACGGCCCTTCCCGCAAGGCGCACAGAAGCTGGTATTCGCCAAATGCGGCGATAACCTGCTCGGGCTGACTGCGCTGTTGCACGCAGCTCAGAAAACGCTGGTATCCCTGGAGAGCCTCCTCAAGCATTGCCTGATACTCTTCCCCGCTTTGCAGCGATTTCTTTTCAATGTCAGTGAAGGAACCGTCAAACACCGTGCGCGTGGCATGGCTGTCGCCACGGTTGACCGCCGCAGCCAGCTGGCCGATGCCGGAATCGCTACCGAAACGGTAGCTTTTTTGCAGCAGGCACAGGCTGTCACGCAATGCGCCCGCAACCGGCGTGTGATCGGGTTCAAGCGAGCAACCGGTCAGACGGGCAAGCTCCTGCGCCCGCGCGGCGGTATAACCGTAACTGGCGTAGGTACAGATATCCCCCAGCACTGCCCCGGCCTCAACGGAGGCGAGCTGATCGCGATCGCCCAGGAAAACCACGCGCGCATGGGGCGGCAGAGCATCGATCAGGCGAGACATCATGGTCAGGTCGATCATGGAGGCTTCATCCACCACCAGCACG
Source organism: Enterobacter hormaechei ATCC 49162 (assembly GCF_001875655.1). Lineage (NCBI taxonomy): Bacteria > Pseudomonadati > Pseudomonadota > Gammaproteobacteria > Enterobacterales > Enterobacteriaceae > Enterobacter > Enterobacter hormaechei. The sequence goes on along the minus strand of NZ_MKEQ01000002.1, from coordinate 665,129 downwards.
TCCAGATGCAGCGGATTACCCGCATGGTAGCGCAGCCGCTGGCTACCCGGCTGAGCACCGAGCAGACGGTGCAGGGTGCTCGCTTCACCCGGGAAAAGCGCCAGCTGCTCCTGCGTGAGCGGTAGCTGTTGCATCGCGCCGCCCAGTGATTCGGTCAGACGCGCCGCGGCCTTCCCGGTAGGCGCCGCCAGACGAATACGGCATCGCTGCTCGCCTGAAAGCTGTATCAGGGCTGCCAGCAACTTTGCGACGGTGGTTGTTTTCCCGGTCCCCGGGCCGCCGGAGATCACCGAGATCCGCCGCGTCAGGGCGACAGCCGCCGCCACTTTCTGCCAGTCTGTGGCCTCACCGGAGCCAAACAGCCTGTCCAGCGTCTGGCGAAGCTGCACCTCGTCGCAGGGAAGCGGCGCATTGGTCTCACTAAAGAAACGCGCTACCGTCAGTTCGTTTCGCCACAGGCGGTTCAGGTATAAGCGCTCCCCCGTCAGGATCAGCGGTGCCTGGTTTTCTCCCGGCCCGACGGCTGAAGATTCTCGCAAAACGTTCTGCCAGTCCACCGTATCACCCAGCAGCGCAAAGCAGGACTGGATAACAGGCGGCGTTTTCTCGTCAACCACCAGACGCGAGAGCGGCAGACAGACATGTCCCTCCCCGGCGTCTTTACTTAAAAGGGCTGCGGCAAGCATCACGGCGGGCTGGTCAGCGGCAATCATCATGGCAAACTGCACGTCCAGCTGGCGCAGCACGCGTTGCTCTACCGCATCCAGCAATAATTCCTGCATCGTCATGCCATCTCCTCCGTGTTTGCTGCAAACAGGTTATCCATTTTATCAATCAATTCCGCATCCGGACGGGTGCTGAAGATACCAGAGCGCGGATCGGCAGCGTCGACCCCGCGCAGGAACAGGTAGATGACGCCACCAAAATGGTCGTCGTAGCGGTAGTCCGCAATACGGTGGCGCAGATAGCGGTGCAGCGCCAGGGTATAGAGCTGATACTGGAGATCGTAGCGATGCATCTGCATGGCTGCCGCCATCGCCTGCTGGGTATAGGCTTCGCTGTTCTCGCCTAACCAGTTTGATTTGTAATCCAGCAGGTAATAACGCCCGTCGTGGCGGAAAACCAGGTCGATAAATCCTTTCAGCATGCCCTGCACCTGACGGAAGTTCAGCGGCGGGCAACCGGCTGACAGCGGATCGTGCTGACGGATCAACGCATCGAGCGCCTCGGCCTTAAGAGGGCCAGCGACAGGAAGATAAAACTCCATCTCAACCTGCTTATTTTTGGCCGTTAACTGGCTAAGTGAGAAGCCCTGCTCCGACAGCGGCGCCTGCAAAATGGCGTTGATCCAGCCTGTAAGCACGGGCTGCCAGTGCGCGTCGTAGCCCCCGCTCTGCAACATTTTCGACACCCACTCCTCGCTGACGGGCCGGGTGAAATCCAGTTCTTCAAACAGGCCATGTAAAAACGTTCCCGGTGAGGCGCCGCGCGGAAACTGATGGGGGGTTAACGTCGGTTCAGCCAGAACATCGCCCACGCCTGCGGCATCAATATCCAGCTTTGGCATAAGATCCTGCGCAATACTTTGCCCGTGCTGTTGCAGACCAGAATAGCTGGTGACGCGCCAGTCGTCGGCAAGCACCCGGGTGATCTGGCGCGCATTAAGATCGGTCGCGGGCGCTTCTGCCATTTGCCAGCGGCTGTTATCTGGCAGAGAGGGGAGATGCAGGGCGATATCATCACCGCAAAGCGACTCAATACAGAGGCGCAACCCCGCCGCATCTTTCGGCTCACCACGCTGGATAAGCCGCCCTAACGCGCTTAAATGGAAATCGCTCTCCCCTGTTTTCTCCCCGCGACGGCGGAATACCGGCGCGACCCCCAGGCTGCAATGCCAGACAGAACGGGTTAGCGCCACGTAAAGCAGGCGCAAATCCTCCGCCAGACGCTCCGCTTCTGCCAGTTCAACGCTGGTTTCCGCTTTGCTGAGATCGAGCACCGCATCGAAAGTTTCCCGGTCATGGTAAAAGGCCTGATCCTGAACGCGGTAGTTCGCGATAAAGGGCAGCCAGACCAGCGGATATTCGAGGCCTTTCGATTTATGAATGGTGACAATTTGCACCAGATGCTTATCGCTCTCCAGACGCATCTGCTGGCTTGAGGCGTTACTGTTTGGATCTGCGATTTGCTGCGCCAGCCAACGCACGAGGGCATGTTCACTTTCAAGCTGAGTACCGGCTTCCTGCAACAGTTCGCTGATGTGTAAAATATCGGTCAGACGCCTTTCACCGCCGGATGACGCCAGCATATTTTCAGCAATCTGACGCCGCGTCATCAATTCGCGAAGCATCGCCATAACGCCCCGTTTTTGCCAGCGTTCACGGTAATGGACAAACTCTTCCACCACCGCATCCCAGGCCTCTTCATCATGGTTGAGCGCGTCAATATCCCGCGCGTTCAACCCCAGCATAGAGCTGGCCAGTGCGCTTCGAAGCGTATTTTCGCGCTCCGGCGCCAGCACCGCCTGAAGCAGCCAGAGCATTTCCTGGGCTTCCAGCGTGTCGAAAACGCTGTCGCGGTTAGAGAGATACACTGACGGAATATCCAGCAACGTTAGCGCATCGCGGATTAACGCCGCTTCCTGACGACTGCGCACCAGCACGGTAATATCAGAGGCCTTAACAGGATTTGCCTGCTCCCCCTTCCACAGCAGCGCCTCACCGCGCGCGCCTGCGCTCAGCCAGTCACGGATTTGCGCGGCGCAGTGCTGGGCCATCGCCGCCTGATAGTCAGCAACGCCATAGCCTTCCCCTTCAAGCAGCCAGAAGGTCATGGCGGGTTGCACCTTTCCACTGACTTCAAAGCGCAGGGTCGCGTTTTTTGGCGCGGATTTCACCGGCAGGAAAGGGATTTCATTGAACATGAATGCCGTCTCCATACGGCTGAACAGCGCATTGACGCTCTCAACCATCCCCGGAGCGGAGCGCCAGTTCGTGTCTAACGTGTAATGCGCGACAACCTCACTACGGGCTTTCATGTAGGTGAAGATATCTGCCCCACGGAAGGCGTAAATCGCCTGTTTTGGGTCGCCTATCAACAGCAGGGCTGTATCGGGCTGCTGTCGCCAGATACGGCGAAAAATGCGGTACTGCTGGGGATCGGTGTCCTGAAATTCGTCTATCATCGCCACCGGAAAACGGGTACGGATTGCGCTGGCGAGCGCTTCACCATTCTCACTGGACAGGGCCTCGTCCAGGCGGCTCAACATGTCATCAAACCCCAACTCACCCCGGCGACGTTTTTCGCGCGCGACGGCCTGGCGGATCTCGGTCATGGCGCGGGTGATCATCAGATCATTGAGCGATAATGGCTCCGCAAGCAGCGCTTCAATCGCCACAAACAGGGGATGCTCAGGCACAATGCCGTCGGCTTTGGTTCGCTCGGCCAAAAAGCGCTGCGAAAATTTTTCCAGCGCGTCCGGGAGCTGGTAGCCCCGCGTCTCCTCCTCGGCCCAGGCGCTGATCTTTTCAATCCATTTCCCCTGGTTCCCACGGTTGAACTTGCGTCTGTCGATGCCTGAGTTTTCGATGATCGCATCGATTTCTCCAACCGATTCATTCCACTTCTGCTTCAGCGCGGCAATTTTGGCGACGATCTTTTCATGGCGCGAGGCCAGCGTTTCATCGGCAGGTGGCGGAGATTTAATGACCGGCGCTTCGCCTTGCAGGTAACGGTCGATGGCGCGAAGCAGCTCTTCCGGTCCTTTCCACAGGGCGTGAACCGCTTCGGCAATGTCGCGCTGCAAGGGATAACAGTGACGACGCCAGAAATCCGCGCAGGCCTGATAGCGAAGCTCGGATTCATCTTCAATAAGCTGCTGTTCAAAGAGCATGCCGGATTCAAACGCATTCAGGCTCAGCATGCGCTGACAAAAACCGTGAATGGTGAAAACGGATGCCTCGTCCATTTGCCGTTCGGCCAGCAGCAGCCATTGCGCAGCCTGTTGCTTATCCGCAATCTCGTCCAGCAGGCTCGCGTAGAGGGGGTTATCCGTCGTCTGGCGCAGACAGGCGATGCGCAGTTCATGAATGTTGCTGCGAATACGGCCACGCAGCTCGGCAGTGGCCGCTTCGGTGAAGGTTACCACCAGCAGCTCCTCCACGCTTAACGGGCGCGAAAAAGCGGCGTTGCCGCCCAGCCCTAACAGCAGGCGCAGATAGAGCGCGGCGATGGTATAGGTTTTTCCCGTTCCCGCTGAGGCTTCAATCAGTCGCTCACCCTGTAGAGGTAATCTGAGGGGATCAAGCGGCTCAGCGGTATGGGTCATTCTTTCTTACTCCAGGGCAAAGTTTGTTGCAGTGCGCTGACGCTCTTCCAGACGGTCCACTCTTTCGATTTTACGTAGTCCGTTTTCCCGTTCTGGCTGCCAGAAACCTGGGACAGGATGGCCATACCTTGCGGTTTTACCACCGCCTGATGGAAGAAATCGGCAACCTTTTGTGGCGTCAGCTGTTTTATTTCGGCCACTATTTTATCACGCGAATCAAATTTCATATTACCGCGATCAAAATCTTTGCTCAGTTGCGAGGCTTCTTCGCCCAGCGTTTGCGGTGGCTGCATCACCTGAGCGATAACCGCCTGCTGGATCTGGGCAAACTCTTCCGGCTTCATGGCGCGCAGTTTTGCTTCCGCCTGCGGGAAGAACGCCTGATAACGTTGCCACAGGTAAGCGGGTTGCTTGTCGCTGCTTTGCAGAAGGAAGCCCAGCCCCCACTGACGGCCCACATTCATGGAGAAGGCGAACACCGCGTAGCCCAGCTGCTCTTCGGTGCGCAACTGGTTGTAGAACCACGGCTGAATAATTTGACCGAGCACGGCACTCCGGGCAGAGCTGGTAAATTCGTCGTAACCGACAGGGACAAACACCGCGGCCAGCGCTGAGTCCGTGCTGCTCCCCGCTTTTTCGAAGATCACGTTCTGCTTTTTCTCTACCAGCACATCCTGGTTACGGCACCACTCATCCCCTTTTGAACCCAGCTGCGCACGGACGTTTTGCGCCAGCGTTTTAGCCTGATCTTCGCTCATATTCCCCACGACCAGGAACTCCGGACGGGTATTGGTTTTCAGCGCATCACGGTAAGCCAGCACCTCTTTTAAGGTGATAGAGGGCAGTAACGCACGGCGATCTTCGCGCTGGAAGTACGGAATTTGCGACAGCATTTGCGCTGGCATAATCGCCTGATCGTAAGCTTTACCCTTTTCGGCAGAATCCATCATCTGGGCATACCAGGACTTAGCCTGCTCGAGCTGTTCTTCCATAGGCGTATAGCTGAAATAACCTTCCAGCAGCGCCTGGAAAAGCTGCGGCAAACGCTGGGTATAGCCGTTGGCATTCACCATCAGGCCGTTATTGGCGTTGGTGGAGAAGCTGATGCCGCCAACGGCAGCCTGGTTGCTGAGCTGATCGAGGGCAATCCCGGCCAGATAATCGTTCAGCGCAAACAGCACCTGGTTTCTGGCGCTGTCCATTGCTTTAGGGTTGCGCAGCACCACGCTGACATCGGCTTTTGGCTCGTCGGTGAAATAGCGGCTTGGGGTGTAGACCACGCGCAGCGTCGGCTCATCGACAATCAGTTCCGGATGCGGATACGCCTTTGCAGGTTTGATCAGCGAGAAATCGTCCGGGATGTAGGGGTTAAGCTGCGGTAACGTCAGCGCAATCTCCCCCGCCTTTTTCTGCCAGTCCGCGAAGGTTTGTTCGCTGATTTTTTCAACCTGATACGGGGCATCAACGAAGTAGGCCGTTTTGTTATGCGGTTCGTTCGGACTGATGTACCAGACCCGGGCATTCTGCGGGGTCATCATCGCCAGACGCGCTTTAACGGCCCCGGCGTCATACTGGTCGGCAATATTTACCGCATCCAGCGTATGTTCCACCGGCACGCGGATCATGGTATCTGCCAGCCACTCAACGTAGTCCATGTCGCGCGTGATAGAGGGGTAGCGGAAATCGAGATCCAGCACGTGCGCCAGCTCGTCAAAGTAGCGTTTATCGACGCCTTTCTCACGCAGCAGAGAGAGATAACTGAAAATGGCCGCAACAACGTCGTCACGGTGAGCCTGCCCTTTATCGGTCAGCGTCGCGGAAATGGCCAGCACGCCGCTGTTACCGTTTACGACCGGATCGGAGTCAGCGCGAATACCTTCCACCAGCCCCTGCTTTTGCAGCCAGTCGGAGAGCGTACCCGGGCTTCGGTTGCCAATAAGATAGGTCACCAGCTCGTCGGTTTTACTGCGGAACTGCGCCGTGTTGTTATCAATACGGAATTCAACGCGTAACACCTTGCGCGGCAGTGCCGGAACGTAGTGAATAACAATGCCTTTTTGCGCGTCCGTAACAACCGGCACGTTAATCTGAGGCAGTTCGATATTCTTATTTGGCACCCTGCCAAAGGTTTGCGCGGCCAGGTTTGCCAGCGTCGGCAACGGTTTGTTGCTGTAGATAACCGCTTTCATCAGATTGGCGGAATAGTATTTTTCGCGAAACGCATGCAGCGCATCGAGCACCGGGCTACCCGGCTTGTCGCTCAGCGTTTCAAGGTTGCCGCCAGAGAAGCGCGAACCCGGGTGCGCCGGGTTGATGGTTTCAGCGCTAACCTGCGCCATGCGCATCCCGTCTCGCGTGCGCGCCATCGTCAGTTCGGCGTTCACGGCGTTGCGTTCCCGGTCAGCGTATTTTTTATCCAGCAGCGGTGCGGCGATAGCATCCGCCAGACGGTCGACCGCCCCGTCAAGCGCATCATTTTCCACTTCCAGGTAAAACGCGGTGCGATACGGCGCGGTACTGGCGTTGTGGCTGCCGCCATGCATTTTGAGGAATTCAGACAGACTGTCCGGCTGCGGATATTTTTTAGAACCCATCAGCGTCATGTGTTCGAGGTAGTGCGCCAGCCCCGGATGGGCGTCAGGATCTTCCAGCGAACCGACCGGCACAACCAGTGCGGAGAGCGATTTCACCGCCTGAGGATCGGAAACCAGCAGCACGGTCATCCCGTTATCAAGACGAATTGCCTGATACTGACGGGTGTCCTTTTCGCTTTTACGGATTGTTTCCTGGACAGATTGCCAACCGGAATCAGCCTGAGTGACGGGAGCCCAAAGGGCGATAAACAAAACAAACGCTTTGAACAAGGTGCTGCCTGGCATTACGACCTCTTTATCACGGCTACATCATTAACAACGTGCGTGCTGGACACGCCAGCATCTCTTTCTTTGGGTACATCAGTCCGTGATAAGAGGTGCATCATAAATGAACACCTCATGCTGCGCAATTTTTATACAGCACTCAGGACTGATTAAATTTGAACAACGGTAACAGGTAGCGTTGCGCCTCTTCCGTGATAGTGTCGAAGTATTCTGGCTCCAGCGTTCGCCATAAACGTTGATACCAGACATCGTCGCCTTCCCCACGTACCATCATGTTCCCTTCGTAGGCCTGCAAAAACTTGCTGCGCGCTTTCTGAAGCGAAGCCTCATCCGTTAACATGGCATCATTCTTCGCGTCATAACAGGCTTTTATCCATGCCCCCCCACTTTCAGGCAGCACAAGCAGAGGTTTGTTCATGCCCTGACGGTAACCTTCAATATAAAGCGACAAATACGTCAACGCCTGCTCAGGCTCCATCGGCGGGAAGCGCCACTCGCCGTCCTTGCGTACAAACAACCGGCTTTCACCTTCGTAACCACTCGCACTGTAGACAAGATGTTCGAGCCAGAGTTGCAGGCCATGTGCAACGCTGAGCATGGATGGGCGCCAGCGCAACAGCCCGTCGGACTGCACGTGCGTGAGCCAGCCGCTGAGGTGCACACCGTTACAATCGAGATCAATTTCAATGCTGCTCGCTGGCTGCCGACACGCGATAACGCGGTCAGCAAGCGCTCGCATCTCTTCGCACTGGGCATCCCAGACGATTTCGCCGAATGCACCATACGGAAGTAATCCCGACGCCCTGTAACGTCTGAACAGTTTGCTGGCATCTTCTTCGTCAACCAGCGCATTCAGAAGCTGGGAATTAAGCTTAAAACGCTCCAGGCCATCAAGAATAAACGGTTCCGCATCGGGGATTTCGCTCTCTTCCGAGCGGAAATTCACCTGCAAGCGTTGCTGGAAAAAAGCCCGAACCGGGTGCGTCCAGAAGCGCTGTAGCTGCTCAAACGTAAGGGTGTCCATGGCGCGCGGTTCGAGCGCCTGAATGAAATCGGTTTGCGGCGTCCCCGCTTTCTTCGCGGCGGGAAGCCACTCGCGGGCGTAGCTTTGCAGTTCATCAGGAACGTAGTTGACAGGATCAAACGGCATACGGCTGTGGTGACAGGTGATATGCGCTTTGACCCGACGTTCGCTTTCGTCGCAGTTACAGGCTTCATCGCCCGGCAGATAGTGGCTCTGTCCGATGTAGTCCACCAGCTCCTGCACCAGCACAGACGGGAAACGCTCGCTGTTGTCCTGAATTGAACGACCGATATAGCTGATATACAGCCTGCTTTGCGCAGAAATCAGCGCCTCAAGGAAAAGATATCGATCATCATCGCGGCGGCTGCGGTCGCCACGCTTCGGTTGTGCGCTCATGAGATCAAAGCCCAGCGGCGGCAGCGCACGCGGGTAAATACCGTCGTTCATGCCAAGCAGACAGACCACTTTGAACGGGATTGAACGCATGGGCATCAGGGTACAAATATTCACCGGCCCTGCCAGGAAGCGCTGGCTGATGCGCTCCTGATCGAGACGTTGCGTCAGCTCATCACGCAGAAGTGAAAGGGGAACCGCCTCGTGATAGTGCGAATTAACCCCCTCATCAACGATGGCCTGCCACTGCTTCTCGATAAGCGCCATGGCGGCTTCCGTTTCGCTGTCCGGCAGGAAGAAATCATTCAGCATTTCGCGGCAAACTGGCAGCCACTCTTCGAGCGGGCGAGGCTGCATCAACGCACGGCGCCAGCGGTTAAGCTGCATCAGCAGCGAGGCCAGGTGCCCCACCAGTTCCGCGATTAACCCACTGGACTCATCGTAGGGCAGCACGTCATTCCATTCGCCGTGGATGCTTTCCATCGCATACCCCAGCAGCATACGCGTCAGGCCAAACTGCCAGGTATGCTGCCCGGTCGCAGGCAGCTCGAACTCCTGGACGTTATCATCGTCAATACCCCAGCGGACACCGGATTCGTTGACCCACTGGCGCAGGTAGCGCAGCCCCTCTTCGTTAATGTTGAAACGTGCGGCCAGAACAGGCACATCCAGCAATGCCAGCACATCCTCAGAGATAAACCGGCTATCGGGCAGCGAAAGCAGGCTAATAAAGGCCTGTAGCGCCGGGTGTGACTGACGAGCGCGGCGGTCAGAGATCGCGTAGGGAAGATAGCGGTCGCCCGTTGCGCTGCCAAATACCGCCTGAATGAACGGGCTATAGCTGTCGATATCCGCCACCATCACCACGATATCGCGCGGTGTCAGGGTTGGGTCATCCTGCAACATGGCCAGCAGACGGTCATGAAGAATTTCAACTTCACGCTGTGGGCTGTGGCAGACGTGGATCGCGATACTGCGATCGTCAGGATCTAGTTTTCGCTTCTTATCGCTTCGCGCAAACTCCTCGGCGGTGATCCCGGCAACGGCACGGTTTTCTAAATCCAGAATATCGAGCTGAATATTGTGTAGCAGGCTGTCCGGCGTAATATCTGCAAACGCATCCACATCCCCTTCTCCCGAGGAGGTGATATCTGAAAGCAGATAAATATAGTCGCGTCCCAGCTTGCCCCACGAGGCAAGCAGCGGGTTCGGCAGGTTCTGAATCCCCTCTTCATCAAAAAGCTGCGCCGCGTTTTCACTGTCTTTAAACAGCGGCACGGCGCGTTCCTCAAAGAGGCGTTTTCTCTGGCGGGTGACCAGACGTGAAAGCCAGCGCGGATCCTGAATATCTCCCCAATAGTGCCGACACGGGTTGGTAAAAAGGATATGGATATCAGTGTGCTTACCGAGCGCTTTTAGCGCATTCAGGTAGACAGGCGGCAGCGCGGAGATCCCGCAAATGAACACGCGTGACGGCAAACGGGCTGGCCGTTCTGCGCTGTTTTCAAGTATCGAGATAAAGCGATCGTACAAGTTAGCACGATGCCACTTCGGCTGACCGAGTTTCCCGGTATGCTCGACCAGCGCTTTCCAGAGCGGCGCCTGCCAGATTTGCGCTTCCGGCAACCCTTCGACTAATTCTCCCGCTTCCCAGCGAATCAGCCATTCTGCACGATAAACCAGATACTGGTCGTAGAGGTCGGCGGTGCGTGAGGCCAGCTGAAAGAGTTTACGCTTGTCGGTGTCGTCATTCAGGTAGTGGCGCAGCATGGCGAACTCATCATGCGCCAGCATGTCCGGCAGCAGCGTCATCAGTTTCCAGGCCATGCTTTGTTTGTTGAAAGCGCTCTGCTCAGGGATATCCGGCAGAACGCGAACAAACATCTCCCAGATAAAGCTCGCGGGAAGCGGAAAATCAATGTTCGCCGCAATACCAAATTTCTGCGAAAGGGACATTTGCAGCCACTGCGCCATACCGGTGCTTTGCACCAGCACCATTTCTGGCTCAAACGGATCGTCAAGACGCTCTTGCTCAACGATATACTCCATCAGTGCTTCCAGCACATCCAGACGATTTGAGTGGTAAACCCTTAGCATAAACGCTCCCGACTACCGGCTAACCGGGCAATGCAGACGCGTCAACGCACTCTGCCGCCCCATAGGAGAAATAAGTGTGACCGTGATGCTGACACATCCGGACTGTGTTGTCTGCCCCCGACTGACCTGCCAGCCCGGCGGGAGCGTCACTGTTGAGATCTGCGACTGATTCCACGCATGATGCCATAGCTGACGATACTGGCTAAGCGCCGCAAACCGTGATGCCAGCGCGCGATGATAGCCGGATAACGCCGTCACAACCATAACCAGCAACATCATTGCCAGCAAAACCTCAACCATGCTAAATCCTTTTTGCCTGCTCAGGGTAACTGACATAGCGCACTTTCCTTAAGGGGACAGAAATCACTCCAGCCGTGGGCTGAAAAGCGTATCTGCCCTTCCGCGATGTCCCCACCTCGCCATAGCAACAGATCGTCATTTCCGGCAATAAGCAAAACACGCTCTCCAGACAGCCTCACACAGACCCGCAAACGTTGTGTCTGTTTGCACTGAACCTCTGGCTGTAAAGCCCAGCCCTGAACGCGTCCCCACTCCAGTGCAGATTGCACGGCAGCCTGCTGTCGAACAGACTGACTCTCCCCACTCACCAGCGTACTAAAGGTTTGCAGCTGCTGATTTAATCCGGTGAGGATCAGCGTGCCGAGCACCAGTAACAGCAGAACCAGCGCCAGCGATGACATACCCCGTTGACGATTCACAGATTAAACCCTGTTACGGTGTGGCGGGCCGAAAAAGGTGAGGTCAGTTCACCTTTGAGGCGGGCACGTAGCTCAATACTGACTACCGGGGCGAAGCCAGCATGATCGGTTTTAGTGACCATAAACTGCTCTATCAGGATCCGATCGGGGTCAGTGAGCTTATTCCACCCCTTACCTTCACAGGAGGTGGCGCCCCGCAGCGTTTCGAGCGCCCCTGACTCAAGCCGGAATCCCGTTCTGTCATTTTCTGACGCGGAGCTATCCCACTGGCCGTTGCTGTTTGCATCCCATTGCACAATTACACATCGTCCTTGCCTGCCGATGAGTATCCCCTGCCCCTGGCAATGCCCTGCACAGTATCCTGCTCTCTGAAGCTGTTTACCGATCGCGAACAGACGTTGCCAGACCTCATCCTCCAGCGTCTGTTGCCCGGATTGCAGTAAAACACCCCGCTGTAGCCCCGGTAAAAAACGTGACGTGCTGAGTAACAGAATGCTGCTTATTGTCATCGCAATCAGCACTTCCAGGAGGGAGAACCCTTTTCGATTTACTGGCATACACCCTCTCCCGCAGCATTACAGAGCCTGATACGTCCGCCATTTGAGACAATAACCCACCACGCACCAGCGCGGCTCTGCACGCGGATATGTCCGGCCCACGCGGTATCCCTTAAGCCGTAAAATCCCAGCGCCGGTGTAATGTCGCTTATCGTGACGCCGGGCCACAGCGGCTTCATCACGAACGGGCCGCCGCTGTCACAACCGGAAGCCGCAGAACTCACCAGACAGTCCTTTTCACCGTCGTTATGCAGCGCAATCTTGTGCTCGCTGTTGTGACGGTTAGCGTCATTGCGCAAAAACACCAGGTAATCCCGCACCTGGCAGGCGGTTTGCCAAAGCCGCTGCCGCTGTTGCCAGCTGTCCCAGCCATAGAGCCCTGTGGCGCTAAGGATCACGACCAGCGAGATGGCGATAAGGGTTTCGATAAGCGTGAAGCCATGTTCGTTTTTCATGGCAGGAGTGTGGCGGAATAGCAGAAACGGTGCGAGCGTCAAACCAGAACATTACGAGCCTGTTTCCAGAGATTTTCACCCCTTGCAACGCGTTGCATCATCTCTGGAAACAGGCTCGAAAAATAAAACGGGCGTGAAAAAAAACCGGCGCTAAAGAGCACCGGTTGTGTCAGGATTTGCCGTATCAGATGGCGACAGGAGCTTTAATGCCGGGATGCGGGTCGTAGCCCTCAATCTCGAAATCATCAAAACGGTAATCGAAGATCGAGTCCGGTTTACGTTTGATCACCAGCTTCGGCAATGCACGCGGTTCGCGCGTCAGCTGGAGGTGCGTCTGTTCCATATGGTTGCTGTAAAGGTGGGTATCACCGCCCGTCCAGACAAAATCGCCGACTTCGAGATCGCACTGCTGCGCCATCATGTGCACTAACAGCGCGTAGCTGGCGATGTTAAACGGCAGGCCGAGGAACACATCGCAGGAACGCTGATAGAGCTGGCAGGAGAGTTTGCCATCCGCCACGTAAAACTGGAAGAAGGCATGGCAAGGTGCCAGCGCCATTTTATCCAGTTCACCCACGTTCCAGGCAGAAACAATGATACGGCGCGAGTCCGGGTCATTTTTCAGCTGATTCATGACGGTTGTGATCTGGTCGATATGGCGACCGTCCGGAGTAGGCCACGCGCGCCATTGCTTGCCGTAAACCGGCCCAAGGTCGCCGTTTTCATCTGCCCACTCGTCCCAGATGGAGACATTGTTTTCATGCAGATAAGCAACGTTGGTATCGCCTTGCAGGAACCAGAGCAGTTCATGAATGATTGAGCGCAGATGGCAGCGCTTCGTTGTCACCAGAGGAAAGCCTTCTTGCAGATTGAAGCGCATCTGGTGGCCAAAAATGGAGAGCGTCCCGGTACCGGTGCGGTCGTTTTTCGGCGTGCCCTCGTCGAGCACTTTTTTCATCAATTCAAGATACTGTTTCATGATTCCTCAGGAAAGTTGTTGCTGTGGACGACGACGATACGCCCAAATCATCATAATGGCACCCGCGACAATCATCGGGATGGAGAGGATTTGCCCCATGCTGATGTACTGTACCCATTCGCCGGTAAACTGCGCATCCGGCTGGCGGAAGAACTCGACGATGATACGAAACGCGCCGTAGCCAATCAGGAACAGACCAGAGACGGCCCCCATTGGGCGCGGTTTGCGGATATACAGATTCAGGATGATAAACAGCACCACGCCTTCCAGCGCCAGCTCATAAAGCTGAGACATATGGCGCGGCAGAACGCCGTAAGTATCGAAAATAGACTGCCACTCAGGATGCGAAGGCAGCAGCGCGATATCCTCTGCGCGAGAGCCCGGGAACAGCATGGTAAACGGCACGCTCGGATCGACACGCCCCCACAGTTCACCGTTGATGAAGTTGCCCAGACGCCCTGCGCCCAGCCCAAACGGAATTAGCGGCGCAATAAAGTCAGCCACCTGGAAGAAGTTCCGTTTGGTGCGTCTGGCGAAGATCACCATAACCAGGATCACACCAATCAGCCCGCCGTGGAAGGACATGCCGCCGTCCCAGACGCGGAACAGATAGAGAGGGTCGTTCAGGAATACCGGGAAGTTATAGAACAGGACATAACCGATGCGGCCGCCCAGGAAGACGCCGAGGAAGCCAGCATACAGCAGGTTTTCCACTTCGTTCTTCGTCCAGCCGCTGCCCGGACGACTGGCGCGACGGCCAGCCAGCCACATGGCAAAGACGAAGCCCACCAGGTACATCAGACCGTACCAGTGAAGCGCGACGGGTCCTATAGAGAAAATTACCGGATCGAATTCCGGAAAATGCAGATAACCACTGTTCATCTGTCACCACAAGATGTTGTTATTCCGCTGAAAGTGGACAGCGGGTGAATTGCATTCCCGCCGTTGGCAGGTGCTCCAAAGTTGCGAATCATAGCATAAGGCAGGCGCGGAGGATGCGCCTGAGATGTAAAAGATGTGTATAGGGTTTTATGCGTGCAGGTCTCCCCTCACCCTGGCCCTCTCCCCAAAGGGGAGAGGGGGGAAAGGCTTTAGCGACCACCGCGGATCAAACCGCCCATACCGCGTCGTTCCATAAACGCTGCCACCTGATGGCGCACTTCGGCTGCCAGCTGTGCTTCCAGGCTACGCGCGGCCAGTTCACGCGCCTCATCTTGTTCGATATGACGTAACAGGTATTTCACCCGCGCGACGGTACGTCCGTTCATTGACAGGTGACGGAAACCGAGGCCAATCAGGATCGCCACGCACATCGGATCGCCAGCCATTTCACCGCACAGGCGCAGGTCGATATTATGCTGCTCGGCTTCGCGGGCGATCATCGCCAGGGCACGAAGCATCGCCGGGTGCAGGCTGTCATAGATGCTGGCAACGCGCGTATTGTTGCGATCGACCGCCAGAATGTATTGCGTTAAGTCGTTGGTGCCAACGGAGATAAAATCAACGCGGGTCGCCAGCTGCGGCAGCATAAAGACCATCGAAGGCACTTCAAGCATCACGCCGATACGGGGTTTAGGGATCGCATAGCCGATCATCTCTTCCACTTCGCGCCCTGCACGTTCTATCAACCGCCGCGCTTCGTCGATCTCGTCAATACTGGTGACCATCGGCAGCAGAATACTGAGATTCCCCGTGGCAGCGTTGGCGCGCAGCATCGCACGAACCTGGATAAGGAAGATTTCAGGCTGATCGAGGGTAATGCGGATCCCACGCCAGCCGAGGCAGGGGTTCTCTTCACTGATGGGCATATAAGGCAGTTGCTTATCTGCGCCGACGTCCAGGGTGCGCAACGTGACGGGTTTATCGTTAAACATCTGCAACATGCCCTGATACTGCGCAACCTGCTCCTCTTCTGAAGGGAAGCCGCTTTGCAGCATGAACGGTATTTCGGTGCGGTAGAGACCAATGCCATCAATGCGGCTGCCGAGCTTTTCTTCGTGCTCGGGGCTTAAGCCAGCGTTGAGCATCACCTTCACCCGCTCACCGCTTTTCAGATGCGCGGGCAGGTTGACGTCGTCTTCCGCCAGCTTGCTTAATTCATTTTCTTCGCTGATAAGACGCTGGTACTCCTGGAGGAGAACCGGCTCAGGATCCACCAGCAACTCACCGCGATATCCATCCACCACCAGCGTGCGGCGATGCAGTACGGAAGGCTGAATATCCGCCCCCATCACGGTCGGAATACCGAGCGCGCGCACCATAATGGCGGCATGCGAGTTCGCAGCGCCATCACGCACCACCACGCCCGCCAGCCTGTCCTGCGGTAACTCCGCCAGCGTTGTTGCCGAGAGCTCGTCGGCGACCAGCACAAACCGGTTCGGCCAGGCATTCGCCCCCTGAATAGTATCATCGAGGTGGAACAGCAGACGTTGCCCAAGCGCGCGTAAATCGCCAGCGCGCTCTTTCAGATAACCGTCAGTCAGCACCGCAAACTGCTCGGCAAATTTTTCTATGACCTTTTTAACCGCCCACTCTGCCACCGAACCTTTATCGACCTCGGCAAACAGCTCCCGGCGCAAACGCGCATCGGAAAGCAGGTGAGAGTAGAGATCGAAAATAGCCGCCGTCTCTTTTTGCGCGCCAGCGGCAAAGCGTTTGCTGTAGCGACGAAACTCATTCGCCGCCTCTTCCAGCGCCGCGGTAAGCCGCTCGCGCTCAAGCGCTTCATCGAGCGTAGAGGCTTCGTAGACCTGCTCCATCAGCGGCAGCGTGGCATCCATCCAGCCTTCGGCGATAGCGACGCCCGGCGAAGCCGGAAGCGCGCGGATACGCGTATGACGATACTGACCAAAAAGGGCTGCCAGCTGGGACTGAGAGAGGATCGCAGCCATCTGCGTTGCCAGCGTGACGAGGAAAGACTCCTCACTTTCGTCGTACTGGCGCAACTCTCGCTGCTGGACAACAAGCACGCCGAGCAGTTGACGGCGCTGAATAATTGGCACGCCAAGAAACGCGCGGAAACGCTCCTCTTTAACGGAAGGGATATATTTGAAGCTGGGGTGTTTTTGCGCATCGGCAAGGTTGATGGGCTCCGCCAGTCGCCCGACCAGGCCAACAATACCTTCATCAAACGCGAGCGTGACGGTGCGTCCCCGTGGTTTTTTTAAACCGCGGGTTGCCATCAGGTAGTAGCAACGTCGGTCATGGTCGGCCAGATAGACCGAACAGACCTCGGTTTCCATCGCAAGACAGATGTCCGTCACCAGAATATTCAGCGCCTCGTTGAGGCGAGGCGCACTGGCAACCTTTTCAACTATTTCTCGCAAGCGGGTGAGCATGATTTGCGTAGCTTAACCTCTTTTACGTCGCCAGGCAGGTGCGCTCTGTGGCTTCGGAGGGGTCTCCTGAAGCTGCATAACGACACTTGCGAACTCTTTCATCACCCTACGGTATACATCGCGCTTAAATGACACGACCTGACGAACCGGATACCAGTAACTTACCCAGCGCCAGCCATCAAACTCTGGCGTACTGCTGGTTTGCATATTGATATCTGAATCGTTGCCTACCAACTGCAAAAGAAACCACTTCTGTTTCTGGCCGATACAAACCGGCTTTGTGTCCCAACGCACCAAACGTTTCGGTAACTTGTAACGCAACCAGTTGCGGGTCGAAGCCAGGATGCGAACATCTTTTCGGCTTAAACCAACCTCTTCAAACAGCTCCCGGTACATCGCTTGTTCTGGGGACTCTCCAGGATTGATCCCGCCTTGCGGGAACTGCCAGGAGTGCTGACCATATCGCCGGGCCCACATCACCTGGCCCTGACGATTACAAATTACTATTCCTACGTTTGGGCGGTAGCCATCGTCATCAATCACCGGACTACCCCAAACTAAATCTGATATATGAATGATTGTTTCACACTACAGGGAGGCGGTAAACCACTCTCTTACAGGCCTGCAACCTAATAACATTTGAATAACTCACAATTTTGCCAGGAGTTATGAACAGATGCAGGCAATCGAGACCATTTTTATTCACTTTTTCTGTGGATAGAGTTGTGAAGAAGTACGGAATTACCGATGAACAACCTTGTAGCCCGATGAGTCATCAGTTTATCCATATTAAAATAAAACATCTATATTCAATTGGTTAAACTGAAACCCAGGGTGCTAAAGGCGATTAACGTGACGATTGTCACATCAAAGATCCTCCTGCTGATGAAAGATCGAACAGCGTCGGTTTTATCCACAGATTGTGCCAATAAGTTAGGCACAATTTGTGTGAAAATTCGATTTTCATCGCACGTCAAGGCTGTAAATTGAAACAGTAGTGGCGGTTATTCCCAGTTATCCCATTTTTCTGTGGATAACATGGTGTAAGATCCTGTTTATTGTCAGTGACCAGAATTGCACAACCTGTTTTTTTGCGGCGCCATGACGGAATAAATCCTGAAAAAGATGATATAAATCATCCACATGGAATATGTACTCAGAAAAAGGTAAACTCTATCCACAAGGGATAAAATATCAGCTCATTTTTTAACCAGAAGGTTGTTAGCATGCATTCTCTCGCCCCCCTGCTCTCCCCTCCCGTCAGTGAAGTGCAATTGCTCCAGCAGGCACAACGTCTGGCAGGCTATTCACTGGGTGAGCTGGCCGTGATGGCGGGGTTGACGATACCCAACGATCTGAAGCGTGATAAGGGCTGGATTGGCGTGTTGCTGGAGCGCTGGCTGGGCGCAAGCGCGGGCAGTAAACCCGAGCAAGATTTTGCGGCGCTGGGCGTTGAGCTAAAGACGATCCCCATCGATAGCCAGGGGCGGCCGCTGGAAACGACCTTTGTCTGCGTTGCGCCACTAACGGGGAACAGCGGAGTGACATGGGAAACCAGTCACGTCAGGCATAAGCTGAAGCGGGTGTTGTGGGTACCCGTTGAGGGCGACAGGCAGATCCCGCTGGCAGCGCGTCGCGTTGGGGCGCCGCTGCTCTGGAGCCCGAACGAAGAAGAGGAGAGACAGCTTTCCCAGGACTGGGAGGAGTTGATGGATATGATTGTGCTGGGACAGGTTGAGAGGATCACCGCCCGGCATGGCGAAGTACTGCAACTTCGTCCCAAAGCCGCCAACAGTAAAGCGCTCACTGAAGCGGTAGGTGCCAAGGGGGAACCGATCCTGACGTTGCCGCGCGGTTTCTATCTCAAAAAGAATTTCACCGGGGCGCTGCTGGCACGCCACTTCCTGTTGAAAACATAGTTTTTTACTAATTTTGCGCTCCGGCTAACAGAATCTCCTCCTTTTTAAGATTTCCCCCCTTTCACCTGTCGTAATATCAGGTTATTACTACACTATGATTTGATACGAGCTAGGTGAGGATGAGAACGATGAAAAAATGGGCAGTAATTATCTCAGCAGTCGGTTTAGCGTTTGCGGTATCGGGTTGTAGCAGCGACTATGTCATGTCAACGAAAGATGGTCGTATGATCCTGACCGATGGCAAACCCGAAGTCGACGACGATACCGGTCTGGTGAGCTACCGCGATCGCGAAGGCAATCAAATGCAGATTAATCGCGACGAAGTCTCCCAGATCATCGAGCGTTAAACAGATAAAGGTCAGTAGCTTGCTGGCCTTTTTGATTTTTTCCTTCCCCTTTTGTCTTCCCTCTGCCATGTTTATATTCCTTTGTCGGGAGGTTCCTGACGCGGTCTGTATGTCTAAAAAAGGAAAGCGGCTATGCATTATCACCGTATCCCCCACAGCGCTCTGGAGATCAGCCAACTGGGGTTGGGCACCATGACATTTGGTGAACAAAACAGCGAAGCCGATGCCCATGCACAACTCGATTACGCCGTCAGCCAGGGCATTAACCTGATTGACGTGGCAGAGATGTACCCTGTTCCTCCACGCCCGGAAACACAGGGTCTTACCGAAACGTATGTCGGCAACTGGTTGGCGAAACGCGGCAATCGCGAGAAGCTGGTCATCGCCTCTAAGGTTAGCGGCCCCTCCCGTAATAACGATGCCGGGATCCGCCCTAACCAGATCCTCGATCGCAAGAATATCCGTGCCGCGCTGGATGCCAGCCTCAAGCGCCTACAAACCGACTATCTCGATCTTTATCAGGTGCACTGGCCGCAGCGTCAGACGAACTGCTTCGGTAAGCTTGGCTACACCTGGAACGAGAGTGCCCCGGCCGTTAGCCTGCTGGAAACGCTGGAAGCGCTTACGGAGTGCCAGCGCGCGGGTAAGATCCGCTACATTGGTGTGTCCAACGAGACGGCGTTTGGCGTGATGCGCTATCTGCATCTGGCCGATAAACACGACCTGCCGCGCATCGTGACCATTCAGAACCCGTACAGCCTGCTGAACCGCAGTTATGAAGTGGGTCTGGCGGAAGTAACGCAGTACGAAGAGGTGGAACTGCTCGCCTACTCATGTCTGGGCTTCGGTACCCTGACGGGCAAATATCTGAACGGCGCGAAACCGGCTGGCGCGCGTAACACGCTTTTCAGCCGCTTCACCCGCTATAGCGGTGAGCAGACGCAAAAAGCCGTTGCGGCCTATGTGGATATCGCGAAGCGTCACGGGCTGGATCCGGCGCAGATGGCGCTGGCCTTTGTACGTCGTCAGCCGTTTGTGGCGAGTACCCTGCTCGGCGCAACGACGATGGATCAGTTGAAAACGAATATTGAGAGTTTCCATCTGAACCTGAGTGAAGAGGTGTTAGCGGAGATTGAAGCGGTGCATCAGGTTTATACCTACCCGGCACCGTAATAAAAGCAAAACGGCAACGCACGTTGCCGTTTTTAGGGTTTTCACCCTCTCCCCGTGGTAGAGGGGCGGGGTGAGGGCATCAGGCCGCACAATTCACCGCCGACGCTGCCAGACCCACAGCCCGGTAATCGCCAGCGCGAACAGCGCGCCGAATCCCACACCGATTGCCACAACCGGCGCACCTGCTTTTACCGCCAGCGAGTAAATCCCCAGCATCAGTAACATCGCCATGTTTTCACCAAGGTTTTGCACTGCAATGGCGTTGCCCGCCCCAACGGTCTGCTTGCCGCGCTCCTGTAACAGCGCGTTTAGCGGCACCACAAAGAAACCGCCTAACATGCCAATCAGCAACAGCAGGGCATAGGCCGGCAATAGGGCATGTTGCAGGGAGAAGAACAGAACACCGACGCCGATCAGGATCCCCGCAGGCATGCAGCGCGCGACGGTTTCCAGCGTCACCAGTTTTGCCGCAGCCCCGGCCCCGACAACAATCCCGACGGCGACCATGGCATTCAGGTAAGTCGGCGTGGCGTTGTCAGTTATACCCAGCGCCACCGGCACCCACAGCACCAGCAGGAAACGCAGCGTAACACCGGCCCCCCAGAACATACTGGTGCCCATCAGCGAGAAGCGCGTTTCACCGTTACGCCACAGTACGCGGCAGGCGTTGAAGAAGCTGCCGGTCATGGGCCCGAAGCGCCAGGATTGCCCCGGACGCGCCACGGCCAGTTTGGGGATAAACAGGTTGGCGATCACCGCGCCGCCGTACATCAGGGCGCAGATGCCAAGCGCGGCCAGCACATGCCAGTCTGCCAGTACGCCTCCCGCCACCGAACCCAGCAGAATAGCCGCAATGGTGGAGGACTCCATCAGGCCGTTGGCCTTCACCAGCTTATCACCGGTGGTCAGTTCCCCCAGAATGCCGTATTTCGCCGGGGAGTAGGCTGCCGCGCCAATGCCTACCAGCGTGTAGCCGACAAACGGGTTGATACCAAAGCAAATGCTTGCCGCGCCCAGAAGCTTAAGGCTGTTGGCAAACATCATGACCCGACCTTTCGGGAAGCTGTCCGCCACCTGCCCGACAAAGGGTGCAAATACAATGTAAGCACCCACAAACACCATCTGTAGGATCGGCTGGCTCCAGTCGGGATAAAACTCCGCTTTCAGCAACGCCAGCGTGGCAAACAGCAACGCGTTATCGCCGAACGCGGAAAGAAACTGGGCAGCAATAACTGCCATCATGCCTTTCGACCAGATTGAAGTGTTAGTGTGCACTGACTCACGCATTTTGCTGTTCCGCCTCTTCAACCATGCCCTTCAGGGTCACGAAATCGGGTTTACCGCTGCCCAGCACCGGTAACTGTTTGAGGTAGCGAATATCGCGGGGCACCGCCAGCTCGGGGATACCGTGTTCGCGCGCATACCTGAGCAGCGCGTCACGCTTCAGTTCACCGTCGGTGGTAAACAGCACCAGCGCCTCGCCTTTACTGGCATCACTTTTCACCACGGTCGCATGCATTTTCTCCGCTGAGACGGCGGTTGCCAGCGTCTCGACCATTTCAAGAGAGACCATTTCCCCGGCGATTTTGGCGAAGCGTTTTGCACGTCCCTGGATCTGCACGAAGCCCTGATCGTCGAAGCGCACGATATCGCCCGTGTCGTACCAGCCCGTTTCAACCTCGCCGTTGACGTTTTCAGCCGTCGGCGCCTCAAGCACGCCCGGATTTTCCACACGCAGATAGCCATTCATGACGTTCGGCCCTTTCAGCTGAAGGCGTCCGCCATCTTCAATGCCCGGCACCGCCAGCAGACGCGCGTCCAGCCCAGGCAGAATGCGGCCAACCGTGCCCGGTTTTGCCGCCATCGGTACGTTGATAGAGACCACCGGGGCGCACTCCGTCACGCCATAGCCTTCCAGAATGCGCAGGCCAAACTTGTCCTGCCAGATCTGGCGCGTGCTGTCCTGGAGTTTTTCCGCCCCCGCCACCACGTAGCGTACGCGGAAGAAATCATACGGGTTGGCGAAGCGGGCGTAGTTACCGAGGAAGGTGGATGTCCCGAACAGCACGGTACAGTTACGGTCATAGACCAGTTCCGGCACAATGCGGTAGTGCAGCGGGCTTGGGTAGAGGAACACTTCGGCCCCGGTCAGCAGCGGCGTAAAGAGCCCCACGGTCAGACCAAATGAGTGGAACAGCGGCAGCGCCGACATAAAGCGATCGTTGGCGGTAAAATCAGCGATAGTTTTAATCTGTTCGACGTTCGCCAGAATGCTTTTATGACTGTGAACCACACCTTTCGGATGACCTTCAGAGCCGGAGGTAAAGAGGATAATGGCATCGTCTTCCGGCTGCTGCCTGACCTGCGCCAGACGTGGCATCAGCAGGTGCGCGAAAATCCACAGCTTGTCGGCGGCCGTGACGTCTGCTTTCAGATCTTCCAGGAACACCCAGCGCACCTGAGTCAGCTGTTCCGGCAGGTGCCACAGCTTGCCTTTTTCCAGGAACTGGCGGGAGGTAAAGACGGTGTTGATTTGTGCTGCGGTAATCGCGCTGGAGAGCCCTTTCACACCTGCCGTGTAGTTCATCATCGCCGGAATGCGGCCCCGGGAGACGGCACCAAAGATCACCGCCGCGCTGATCCCCGCGTTCGGCAGCATCAGGCCGATCTTTTCGCCCTGTTTGCTGTACTTCTCGAGGATACGCCCGACAAACAGCGTTTTGGTCAACAGCTTACGGTAGGTATCCGGCGTGAAGTTGATGTCTTCAATGCAGTTTTTCTTCGCGCCGTAGCGATACTGCGCCGACAGCAACGATTCATACAGCGTTTCGCGCGGGCGAACGGCCATACGCGCTTCCATCATAATCTGGTGCAGCATTTCTCCGGCAATTTTACGGCGGTCACGCGCGCGCGGCGCCTCGGGCATCGGCAGTGACGTCGGCGGTAAAATATGCAGCGTGATTTTCGGGAACAGACGCTGCTTCACCAGCCCTTTCAGGCGGCTGAAAAAGGTCAGCTCGGCCCCATCAATGCGTATCGGCACGACGGTGGCCTGAGACTTCGCCGCGACAAAACCGGCTCCGTCATAAATTTTCATCAGGGAGCCCGTCACCGAAATCCGCCCTTCCGGGAAAATAACCACCGGACGCCCCTGTCCAATCAGACGCACCAGATGTTTAATCATCATCGGTTTGGTTGGGTCGAGCGGCACAAAATCAATCAGCGGCCTGAGCCAGCGCATGTACCATTGTTCACTGATGGAGCTGTACACCGCGAAGACGGGCCGCACGGGCAAAAACAGCGCCAGCAATACGCCATCAATAAAAGAGACGTGATTCGGTGTGATTAGAACACGCTCGCCATAGAGTGCCTGCGTATCGCCAGTTACGCGGATGCGAAACAGGAGACGGAACAGTGTGCGGAAGAACCCAAAAAGCATTTCAACTCCCTTTGCCAGCCAGTGTGAAAGGTATAAATGGTGGCAGATTACACGAGAAGTCGTGAGGGGGCGATAGCAAAAACAGAGGCAAAAAAAACCTGCGCATCCGCGCAGGTTGGTGCAAGAGAAGAGTACGAAAACGTACCAGAAATTCTCACCAATCAATACCTCTGGGATCTTGATTGTGGCCTCCGGCGACGGGCTTCGCCAGCGGGAAAACGCAAGGGAATGAGCCGAAATGCAACCAGGTGTGAATATTCTCTGTTGCTGTTACAGGTTGAACTTACAGGCAAAAAAAAACCTGCGTAAAACGCAGGTTGGTGTAAATCGTGTTAATCAACCGAAGTTGATTCCACCTATCAATACCTCTGGGATCTCGACTCTAGCAATTCACGGTGGGTCGTTGCTAACGGACAATCGCAACAGCCTGAGGCAAAGTGTAACTAAAGGTTCGGAATGACATTATTCAGACATGACTGGCCGTGTAACGCTTACACCGCGAGGGATGTTCTGCATCACGTTTGCAGAGGACGCTCACCCGCTCCCCTTGAATGCGCGCCGCTTTTCCGCAACACTAGTTAGTGTGTAAACGCTTACCCCTATAAGAAGGTATTGAATGGCGACAATTAAGGATGTGGCTCGTCTGGCGGGTGTTTCCGTCGCGACCGTCTCCCGCGTGATCAACAACTCCCCTAAAGCCAGTGATGCATCGCGCCAGGCCGTGCAGGACGCCATGGAAAACCTGAATTATCACCCAAACGCCAACGCGCGTGCCCTTGCCCAACAGTCGACAGAAACCATCGGGCTGGTGGTCGGGGATGTGTCCGATCCGTTTTTTGGTGCGATGGTCAAAGCCGTAGAGCAAGTCTCTTATCACACCGGTAATTTCCTGCTGATTGGTAATGGCTACCACAATGAACAGAAAGAGCGCCAGGCCATTGAGCAACTGATCCGTCATCGCTGTGCGGCGCTGGTGGTCCATGCCAAAATGATCCCCGATGCCGAGCTGATCCATCTGATGAAACAGATGCCGGGGATGGTGATTATCAACCGTATTATTCCCGGTTTTGAAACCCGCTGTGTGGCGCTCGACGACCGTTACGGCGCATGGCTCGCAACCCGTCATCTCATCCAGCAGGGCCATACCCGAATCGGTTATCTGTGCTCCAACCACCCAATTTCCGATGCGGAAGATCGCCTTCAGGGCTATTACGACGCGCTGCGCGAAGCCGGTCTGCCGTGCAACGATCGTCTTGTGGCATACGGTGAACCGGATGAGAGTGGCGGCGAGCAGGCGATGACGGAGCTACTGGGCCGCGGGCGAAATTTCACCGCCGTGGCCAGCTATAACGACTCCATGGCCGCAGGCGCAATGGGCGTGTTAAATGACAACGGGATTGACGTTCCGGCCGAAATTTCGCTGATTGGTTTTGATGATGTGCTGGTGTCGCGCTACGTGCGCCCTCGCCTGACCACCGTGCGCTACCCGATTGTAACCATGGCCACGCAGGCGGCAGAACTGGCGTTAGCGCTGGCCGAGCGTCGCCCGCCACCGGAAATTACTCACCTGTTCAGCCCAACCTTAGTGCGCCGTCACTCGGTGGTCTCGCCTGCGGAAGCCGCAAGCGAACAGCGATAGAGATGGACGGTTTTATCCGGGTATTCCAGCGCATCGCCGATATAGTGCCAGCCGTAACGTTCGTAGAAGTCGCGGCAGGCAGACCAGAGATGAAGCTCGTGATACCCGGCGCGTCGCGCATAGCCCTTCACATGCTCCTGAAGTTTTCCCGCCAGCCCGTTTCCCCGGGCCGCTTCATCGACATACAGCGCAGCCAGCCACGGGTGGAGATCCTGCCGGGAAATCAAATCACAACGCCATAACCCAACGGTGCCCAGCAGCTGGTCATTCTCAACGGCAATAAAGGTGAGCGGTAACGCGCCCGGCGTCAGGCTGTGCTCGACGATGCTCTGGAAAAAGGCGCGCGGCAATCCTTCACCAAACGCTTCCCAGATCCAGTCGATTACCTGCTGTGTAAACTGCGGCGCAGCGTGAAGCGGCAGAATATTCACACCAGCTTCCCCTGGAAAAGGGGAACCGATTCGAAGAGATAGCCGTCAAAATCCGGTGCGTCTTCGTCTGACAGTTCAAGCAGGCTCTTTTTGACGTTCTCAAGATGCTGGAACATCGCCTGCCATGCGCCCATCACGTCGCGGCGGCGGAGCGCAGCGAGAATGGTTTGCCTGTCGCCGAGCCACTTCAGACGCCAGGCGCGGCTGGCGATGTGGCCGTTGAACTGCTGCCACAGCGGGCTGCTGTCCATGTGATGCCAGACGCTCTCAACGGTCGCCAGCAGCATCTGGTTTTGTGTGGCCCCCGCCAGCACCAGGTGGAACATTTTGTTGTTGTCCTGGCTGCGGTCGTCGGCGGCAATCGCCCGTTGCTCCTGCTCGATGATGCGGCGCAGGTTATCGATATCCGCCCGCGTCGCCATTTTTGCGGCAAAGGCAGCAATGTTGCTTTCAAGCAGCTGACGGGCCTGAAGAATTTCAAACGGACCCACGTCACTGTTCAGAAAACGCTCTTCCTCGTTTTCATGCTCCTCCGGAATGCGCATCACGTACACGCCCGATCCCTGACGAATATCCACCGTCCCCTGTAGCTCAAGCATCAGCAGCGCCTCTCGCACAATAGTGCGGCTCACGCCATACGTCTCGGCGATGTTGCGCTCCGGCGGCAGACGCGATCCCACGGGATAATGTCCCTGGATAATCTGCGCCCGTAAATCCTCGCCAATCTCCTGGTACTGTTTTTTTTCCGGCAGGATGACAGCCTTATCCACGTTTTCACCTGTGTTTTTCAGTTAATGCGCGGGCCGGACGTCCTCCCGGCCAGTTTGTGCGCTATTTTACCAGAAGGCTTACTTCCATTCATCGTCAACCCTGAGCGTCAGCACACGCTCATCGCGCAGCTGGCGGAACCAGGATGCCGATTTCTTTGCCCGCCGTGCGCGATGGTTTTCAAGGTCGATCTCAATAAGCCCGTAGCGGTTTTTAAACGCGTTCATCGGAGAAATGTTGTCGGTGAACGCCCACAGCATATAGCCGTGGCAGTTAGCCCCTTCTTCACGCGCCAGCAGCGTGTAGTAAAGGTGCTCGCTGATAAAGTCGATGCGGTAGGTATCGTCGATAACACCGTCGCGATTGCGAAACTGAGCTTCGTTCTCCACGCCCATCCCGCTTTCCGCTACAAACCAGTCAATGTTGCGATAGTCGTTTTTAATCCGCATCGCCATGTCGTAAATAATGCGCGGGAAGATCTCCCAGCCGCGGGAGGTGTTCATCCGCCGTCCTGGCAGCTCAAACGGCTCGTAGTAGTATGCCGGATGGAACGGCGTCTCCGGGTGCCAGGCGCGGGACGGGGCTTTGACGCGATGCGGGTAATAGAGGTTAATGCCCAGTTCGTCGACGGTGTTGTCGGCAATCAGCGCCAGTTCGTCAGCCGTGTAGTCCCACTGCACCTGATGCTGCGCCAGCAGGGTAAAAAGCGCCTGCGGATAGCGCCCGTGCACCAGCGGGTCGAGAAAGACACGGTTGTAGAACAGATCGTACATCTCTGCCGCCCGCACGTCATGCGGCGCGCGCGAGCGCGGATAGGTCACTTCCGGGTTCAGGATACAGCCCACCGAGCCGTTATACCCTTTCTCACGAAACAGCTTCACCACTTTCGCCGTCGCCAGCACCTTATGGTGGTTCCACTGCATCCAGGTGCTGGTGTTCTGCTCATACGGCCAGCGCAGTGCGTCAAGGTAGACGCGCGTCTGGACCACAATCGGCTCGTTGAAGGTAAACCAGCGGGTGACGTTGCCGTGAAAGCGCTCAAACACCTTTTCCGCATAGCGAACGAACAGCTCGACGACGTGCTTCGACGCCCAGCCGCCGTAGGTCTCCAGCAGCACACCCGGCAATTCGTAGTGTTCCAGGCAGATCATCGGCTCAATGCCCTGACGGTGCATTTCATCAAACAGCGCGTCGTAATAGGCGGCGTACTCTTCATCTACGGTGGCGTTTTCATAGTCGGTCAAAAAGCGCGACCAGTTGATCGAGGTGCGATAGTGCGTCAGTCCCGCCTGCTTCATCAGCGCCACGTCTTCGCGGAAGCGGTTGATAAAGTCGGTTGCCACCGCAGGACCATAGCCGTTGTGCCAGACGTGACGATCGTTCTTGTACCAGAGATCGATCCACGAATCCTGCCCCGGCTTTTTGCCGCTCCAGCCCTCGGTCTGCCAGGCCGATGCCGCCGCGCCCAGCATAAAATCTTGCGGTATGGCTATCTGTTTTGTGCTCATCCTGTCCTCATGCGTTATCGGTGGCTTGTTGCAGTGCGGCCTGCTCTGCGCGGCGTGAAGCGATCTTCACAAACGGCAGATAGATAATCACCGCGGTCACGATGCAGATAAACTGGGTGATCACCGCCCCCATGGAGCCCGCGGTTGACAGCCAGGCGTTAATCAGCGGCGGCGTGGTCCAGGGCACCATCACCACGGCTTTCCCGGCAAATCCGGTCACGGTGGCAAAGTAGCCTATGGAGCCTGTCACCAGCGGCGTGATGATGAACGGGATAGCCAGGATCGGGTTGAGCATGATTGGCATGCCGAAGATCACCGGCTCGTTGATGTTAAAAATGCCAGGGCCAATGGAGAGTTTGGCGATCTCCTTCATCTCTTTACGTTTGGTGGCAATCATGACGGCTATCAGCAGGCCGATGGTCAGGCCGGAGCCGCCGATGCTCATATAGACGTCCCAGAACGGCATGGTGATGATGTTTGGCACCTCTTTGCCCTGCTCGAAGGCGCTCATGTTAACGGTGATCGCCCCCAGCAGCAGCGGCTCGCGGATCGGCTTGATCATCTGGTTGCCGTGAATACCAATCACCCAGAACAGCTGGGCGACAAACATCAGCAGCAGGATCCCCGGCAGGCTTTGCACCACGCGCTCCAGCGGCTGTTGCACCACCTGGTAAACCGCGTCGTAAAGATACATACCGGTCACCTGATGAAACACGAAGCCAAAGGTGGCGATGGCGGTAGTGGTGATAATGGCCGGGATCAGTGCAGAGAACGACGCGGCGACGTTCGGCGGCACCGTGTCCGGCATCCTGATTTTCAGTCCTTTACGGTTTTCCAGCCAGCAGTAGATCTCCACCGACAGGATAGCGATAAACATACCGAGGAACAGGCTGCGGGTATCCGAGAACTGGCGCAGCAGCACGTCTTTCACCACGTGCATCTCGCCGTCCACCAGCATTTCCACCGTGGTCGGCGTCACGCAGATAAAGCAGATCACCGCCAGCAGGCCGGGGAACAGGGACTTGATACCGTTTATACGCCCCAGCTCAATACCGATCAAAAACACCGCGCCGATGTTGAGAAAGTTCAGCGTGGCATAGTTGAGCGCGCTGGTGATCGGCTTTAACGCCGCGAGAAACGACAGGGACTGAAAGCTCGCCAGACCGTTCTTTGGATCCAGCACCATATTGGAGATCAGTACCGAGAACGCCCCCACAATGATGACCGGCATTAAGGTAATAAACGCAGACTTGATCGCCTGGATATAGCGATAGCTGTTGAAGGTGGTGGCAAAACTGCCCAGAGCGTCGATCAGTTTTTCCTGAAATGCCATAGGGTAATACCTCAGTAAAAGGGCTTTTATTGAATAAGATGGACAGCCGGATACTATTGGTATGCCAAAAATAGCGTCCGCAGGCGTTTTATTCTGTGATTAAGCTCTCAGCGAGGTAAGAGGTATTCCAGATTGTGATTTATCACTATTTTGGCATGCCAATAACAGCCATTTATCCCGCGGACGAGGATCGTTACCGAAAAGCGTGATCGTTATGGGGTTTTGCCCTTCCCACGCCGCTTATGCGCCGGATGGTCTGTGTTAAACTGCGAACCATTACGTGGAAACAGGAATTTCGAATGGCAACAATGCTGGATGTCTCACTGCGTGCGGGCGTGTCGAAGGCCACCGTTTCGCGCGTGCTGAACGGCACAGGTCAGGTTAAAGAGAGCACGCGTCAGCAGGTATTTCGTGCGATGGAGGAGCTGGGCTATCGTCCGAATTTTCTCGCGCGTTCGCTGGCTAACCAGACCAGCAACAGCATTGGTCTGGTCGTCTCGACGTTCGACGGTTTTTACTTTGGCCGTTTGCTTCAGCAGGCGTCGCGGCAGACCGAAACGCACGGTAAACAACTGATTGTTACCGACGGTCACGATGCCCCTGAGCAGGAAGAACAGGCGGTGCAGATGCTTGCTGACCGCAAGTGTGACGCCATCGTGCTGTACACGCGTTACATGAGCGAAAAGACGATCCTGAAGCTTATTAACAGCGTGCAGACGCCGCTGGTGATCATTAACCGTGAAGTGAGTCAGGCGGCGGATCGCTGCGTCTTCTTTGAACAGCAGGACGCGGCCTTCAAAGCGGTGGATTACCTGATAAGCCAGGGCCACCGGGAGATCGCCTGTATCACCGTCCCGATCCACACGCCGACGGGCAAAGCGCGGCTGATGGGCTACCGTAAGGCGCTGGAGAAGCACGGCATTCGTCTCGATGAGCGGCGGATTAAGTACGGCGATGCGGGCATGACGCGGGGTTACGAGCTGTGCAAGGAGCTGATTGCGGAAAAGACGCCGTTCAGCGCCCTGTTTGCCTGTAACGATGATATGGCCCTGGGCGCCTCCAAAGCATTACACCAGGCCGGGCTGAAGATCCCGCAGGATATTTCGCTGTTTGGTTTTGACGATGCCCCCAGCGCAAAGTGGCTGGAGCCTGCCCTGTCGTCGGTGTATCTGCCGATCGACAGCATGATCGTCACGGCGATCGACCAGGCGATCCGGCTGGCAAAAAACCAGCCGGTTGAGGCGATCCCGCCGTTCACCGGCACGCTGGTGTTACGCGATTCGGTGACAACAGGCCCGTGGTTTAATCAGACCAGCTCTAACGCCAGCAGCTCCTGAATGGTCTGGCGACGGCGAATCAGCCGCGCCACGCCGTTATCAAACAGCACTTCCGGCAGCAGCGGGCGGCTATTGTAGTTCGAAGACATCGACGCCCCGTACGCACCGGTATCATGCAGCATCAGATAATCTCCCGGTTTTACCTCTGGCAGCGAACGGGTTTCGACTTTCCCGCCTTCCTGTTGAGTAAAGACGTCCCCGGATTCACACAGCGGCCCGGCAACGACGGTCTCGATGCGTGGGGCGTTGAGCAGATCGCGGCCATCGGCGGCAAGCGCGGTGATGTGATGATAGCTGCCATACATGGACGGACGCATCAGGTCGTTGAAGCCAGCATCAATCAGCACAAAGTGACGGCTTCCCATCTCCTTCACGCTCCGCACCTGCGCCACCAGCACGCCAGCTTCGGCGACCAGGAAACGACCCGGCTCAATTTCCAGCTTCACCGCATGGCCCAGATGGGCGGCGATGCTGTCACGCGCGGCGCTCCACAGGCCATAGTAGTGATCCGTGTCGATCGCCTCTTCCCCTTCGCGGTAGGGGATCGATAGCCCTCCCCCGGCGGAGATCGCCTCCAGATCCTGACCAAAATCGATAACCTGACGCACCATTGCGCCACAGACCTGCTCAAG
Organism: Enterobacter hormaechei ATCC 49162; assembly: GCF_001875655.1. Classification (NCBI taxonomy): domain Bacteria; kingdom Pseudomonadati; phylum Pseudomonadota; class Gammaproteobacteria; order Enterobacterales; family Enterobacteriaceae; genus Enterobacter; species Enterobacter hormaechei. The sequence goes on along the minus strand of NZ_MKEQ01000002.1, from coordinate 633,835 downwards.
ATGGCCATAATCCACGCCGGAACCGATATGCATGTGAATGCCCACCAGCTTGAGGTTGTAGCGTTGTAAAACCTCCAGCGCCGCAGGCATATCGGCATACCAGATCCCGTGCTTGCTGTTTTCGCCGCCGGTGTTGGTTTTTTGACTGTGGCCGTGACCAAAGCCCGGGTTGATGCGCAGCCAGACGCGATGGCCCGGGGAAACCTGACCAAGCTGCTCCAGCATATCCACCGAACCGGCATTGACCGGGATTTGCAGCTCGTGCACGCGCGCCAGCGTGGCGTCGTCTATCAGGTCAGCGGTGAAAACAATCGCGTCGCTGTCGGCTTTAGGATCAAACCCGGCCGCCAGCGCACGTTCGATTTCCCCCAGCGATACCGAGTCAACCTTCACGCCCTGCTCGCGCATCAGGCGCAGGATATGAATATTGGAACAGGCCTTTTGCGCAAAACGCACCACGTCAAACTGATGCAGCGCGGCGATCTTCTCGCGGACAATCTGCGCATCGTAGACCCACACCGGGCAGCCAAATTCGGCAGGCAGGCGCAGCAGGTTATCGGCGTTCAAATCGGTCTCGGTCTGGTTGAGTGGGCGTGGCATGGTCATCTCCGGAAAGCTGTTTTTTTATCATTACGCCATAGCCTGAAGAGAATAAAAAATATCGTTTTATCGTGAGTCTATGCAAAAATGATATGGATAACGCTCAGCCACCAGGTGCCCTATGCCCGCCGTTAACCTACGCCATATCGAGATTTTTCATGCGGTGATGACCACCGGCAATCTCACAGAAGCCGCGCACATGCTGCACACCTCGCAGCCGACGGTCAGCCGCGAGCTGGCACGCTTTGAGAAAGTGCTGGGGCTGAAGCTGTTTGAACGCACCCGCGGCAGGCTGCATCCGACGGTGCAGGGTCTACGTCTGTTTGAGGAGGTTCAGCGCTCCTGGTACGGGCTGGACAGGATCGTGAGCGCGGCGGAGAGCCTGAGGGAGTTTCGCCAGGGCGAGCTGTCCATTGTCTGCCTGCCGGTCTTTTCCCAGTCATTCCTGCCGGTGCTGCTACAGCCGTTTCTGGCCCGCTATCCGGAGGTCAGCCTGACCATCGTGCCGCAGGAGTCGCCGCTGCTGGAGGAGTGGCTTTCGGCTCAGCGCCACGATCTGGGTCTGACCGAAACCCTCGTCACGCCAGCGGGGACGGAACGCACGGAGCTGCTGTCGCTGGATGAGGTCTGCGTGCTGCCTGCCAGCCACCCGCTTGCCCACAAAGCGGTGCTGACCCCGGCGGATTTTCACGGTGAGAACTATATCAGCCTGTCGCAGACCGACAGCTACAGACAGCTTCTGGATGGCCTGTTTGCCGAACATCAGGTGAAGCGGCGGATGGTGGTGGAAACGCACAGTGCGGCGTCAATCTGCGCGATGGTGCGCGCGGGCGTGGGGATTTCGGTGGTGAACCCGCTCACGGCCATGGACTACGCCAGCAGCGGCGTGGTCCTGCGCCGTTTCAGCGTTTCCGTTCCTTTTACCGTGAGCCTGATCCGCCCCCTGCACCGGCCCGCCTCAGCGCTGGTTGATGCGTTTAGCGAACACCTGATTGCGCACGCGCGTCAGGTGGCGCTTCGCTTACCTGACCTGCAAAAACCCCTATGACAGCATAAACTCCACCGCATCCGCGGCATGGATGGCGGCGGTATCGAAGACCGGTATCGGGCTTTGGTCTGTCGGCACCAGTAGGCCAATTTCGGTACAGCCGAAGATGACCCCTTCCGCCCCCTGCTGCGCCAGTTTCTCAATCACACTGACGTACCAGGCGCGCGACGTTTCGCTGAAGGTGCCCAGGCACAGTTCATCAAAAATAATCTGATTAATGCGCGCCCGGTCAGCCTCATCCGGGATCAGGCTTTCAATACCAAACTGACTGCTCAGCCGTCCACGGTAAAAATCCTGCTCCATGGTGTAGCGCGTCCCCAGCAGCGCCACGCGCGTCATGCCGGTGGCACGAATGGCACGCCCGGTGGCATCCGCGATATGTAAAAACGGCAGCGAACAGCGGTCTTCAATGTGTGACGCCACCTTATGCATGGTGTTGGTACACAGCAAAATTCCCTGCGCGCCCGCGCGCTCCAGCCCAAGCGCGGCGTCCGCCAGCATCTGCCCGGCTTTGTCCCACTCCCCGCCCGACTGGCAGGCTTCTATCTCATGGAAATCCACGCTGTGCAGCAGCAGGCTGGCCGAATGCAGACCGCCCAGACGCTGTTTGACGCCTTCATTAATCAGGCGGTAGTACGGGATCGTTGATTCCCAGCTCATGCCCCCTAACAGACCGATCGTTTTCATCTTTCCTCCTGTGCGTTTCACCCAGTGAAGCAAACTTGTGATCGCCTTTCCAGTTATTTGGCCAGACGTTTCCTTTTCGCTGCGGGTGAGATAAGTTAATTGAAACAATGTTTCATTACATAACAGGGCGAAAATATGTTTATTTTCCATAAAGAGACCACGCTTGAGGATCTGGGCAATGGCGTGACGCGTCGTATTCTGGCGCACGACGGCAGGATGATGGCGGTTGAAGTGAATTTTGAGCAAGGCGCGATTGGCCCGATGCATAACCATCCGCATGAGCAGCTTACCTACGTTCTCTCGGGGGAATTTGAGTTCACCATTGGCGAGGAGAAGCATGTGGTGACGGCGGGCGACACCCTCTACAAAGCGCCACACGTGATGCACGGCTGCGTTTGCCTGAAACCCGGTACCCTGCTGGATACCTTTACGCCGATACGCGAAGACTTCCTGAAATAAAAAAAGGCGCTCATCTGAGCGCCTTTATTTGCTGTTATTCCGTAACCGGCTCAGGAAGTTGTTCCGGCAGCGGGTTGCGGGTGCTCATTGCCTCGCGCAGCAGCACGCTGCCGCAGGCAAACAGTCCACCCAAAATACACGCCAGCAGCACGATCAGGGCTTTGCCCGGGCCATCTTTTTTCACCGGCATGGAAGGCGAGAGCTGGTATTTGAACGGCTCCAGGCTCACATCTTCGAAGGAGAGTTTTTGCAGCTGTGCCAGATAGTATTCGCGGTTCTGGAAATCGGCGTTCAGCTCAGAAACGTCCTTGAGATTTTTTTCAATCTGCAATTTCTGCGCAATCCCGTCCGCACCGAGGGCAACGGAATAATCCGGATCGTCTTTCACCGCCTGTCCATTGCTGTAGACCGGCTTTTTGATCCCCGCCGCGTTCGCCACTTCCAGCGAGTAGTTCAGGCGTTGCAGGTTGGTATTGTGGATATTGGTCAGACGAACCCGATCCAGCTCCAGCTGCTGCTGTACCGTTTTGGTTCTCAGGATCAGCTGGTCACGAATGTTCTGCATGGTCTCCTGCTCAACGATGCGGGAGATGTACTGAATGTAACCGTTCAACACTTTCTGCGCGTCCTCTGCCGTTGGGGCAGTGAAGCTTAATGTCCAGGAGAGATACGGCGCTTTATCAGCATTTTTTTCCTGCGTGTTATCAATAGCCTTCATCTTTTCGGCAATATTGACTACCGCGCGATGCAGCTCCAGCGGGTCAACCTCGGCGCCATCGAGCTGAGCCATCACGTAAGGTGAACTCTTCATGTACTCTTCAAGCAGGGACTGGGACTGAAACTTTTTGATAAACAGATTAAACACATCCGCCCGTGTAATTTTCACGTCGACGTCAAGCACCTGTAGCGCCACCATCATCTGGCGCAGCGAACTCCACTGCGTCTGTTCCGCGGGCGTAATGACGGCTTTACTGGTCCATTTTTGCGGTATCAGGAAGGCGATTGCCAGGCCGACCAGTGCAAAGGCAAAGACAATGGTGATGATGCGTTTTTTGGCTGCCAGCAGGACGTCCAGCAGACCCAGAAGATCTATTTCTTTAGCGCTGACCGCCGGGGGAGCATAGTGAGGAAAGTTGAGATCCGTATGTTTTTTGAAATCCATCGCTGACATAACTGTTCTTCTTTTAAGGATGCAGTGAAATTCTGCCTGACTGGTTCCGGTGTAACAAATCATACAAGAATGTAAGAATTATCTGAATGGCGAATTGGTACATCTGTAGACCTGCTATCAGATCTGGTAGTTAGCCACGCTGCGTGACTATTCTTATTCCCGCTCCCCTTTTGCTTCGTTATCTCTTCCTCATGGCCCGCGGCGAACGTTCGTGAAAAGTCAAAAATGCCACCTCCCTCACTATATTGAAACAGCGTTTCGACGCTGATCACATTTCCACCATTAAGCGAATGACGCAGAAATAAATCGCAATAATATAAAATAAAACGATGTTTTAGTATCCAAGAACGCCGGTTCATCTCTTTTGAAATCAAAAGCACTTATAGCAGGAAGAAAGACAAAAAAGCGTTAAAAAACAAACGCAGGTTTTTGCCGTTGCCAGACGTTGCACCCTGAATTTCAGCTCTCATGCCGCGTATTGCAGGCCTGGGAAAATGTAACAAAGCAGATTTCGTATTAAACCATTGATTGCCAGGTAGGTATGTATGAATGAAAACAAGCTGCTGGGGCTCGCATGGATATCACCCTACATTATCGGGCTGATACTCTTTACGGCATTCCCCTTCGTCTCATCGTTTTTCCTCAGCTTTACGGATTACGATTTGATGAGTCCGCCGGTGTTTAACGGCATCGAAAACTATCGCTACATGTTTACCGAAGACACGCTCTTCTGGAAATCCATGGGCGTGACCTTTGCCTATGTATTTTTAACCATCCCGTTAAAGCTCGCCTTTGCATTAGGCATTGCCTTTGTCCTGAACTTTAAATTACGCGGCATCGGCTTTTTCCGAACTGCCTACTATATTCCGTCGATCCTCGGCAGCTCCGTCGCCATTGCCGTCCTGTGGCGCGCCTTATTTGCCATCGATGGTCTGCTGAACAGCTTTATCGGCGTATTTGGCTTTGACCCGGTGAACTGGCTGGGTGAACCGTCGCTGGCGCTGATGTCCGTTACCCTGCTGCGCGTCTGGCAGTTCGGTTCCGCGATGGTCATCTTCCTGGCCGCGCTGCAAAACGTACCGCAATCCCAGTATGAAGCGGCGATGATCGATGGCGCATCGAAATGGCAGATGTTCATGAAGGTGACCGTGCCGCTGATTACGCCGGTGATCTTCTTCAACTTCATCATGCAGACCACGCAGGCGTTCCAGGAATTTACCGGGCCGTACGTGATTACCGGCGGCGGGCCAACCTATTCGACTTACCTGTTCTCGCTCTACATCTACGACACCGCGTTTAAGTATTTCGATATGGGCTATGGCGCGGCGCTGGCGTGGGTCCTGTTCCTGGTGGTGGCCGTCTTCGCCGGTATCGCCTTTAAGTCGTCGAAATACTGGGTGTTCTACTCCGCCGATAAAGGAGGCAAAAATGGCTGATATCCAACAACTCTCCACGGCACGCAGCGTCGCCGAGCGCGAAGTGGCCCGCACGCTGCGCAGAGAGAAAATCAACGCCACCGTTCGCTATGTGATCCTGCTGGTTGTCGGCCTGCTGATGCTTTACCCGCTGGTGTGGATGTTCTCGGCGTCGTTCAAACCGAACCACGAGATCTTCACCACCCTGAGCCTGTGGCCTGCCCACGCCACCTGGGATGGCTTCGTCAACGGCTGGAAAACCGGCACCGAATACACCTTCGGCCATTACATGCTGAACACCTTCAAGTATGTGATCCCGAAAGTGATCCTGACCATTATCTCCTCCACCATCGTGGCGTACGGCTTTGCCCGCTTCGAAATCCCGTGGAAGAAGTTCTGGTTCGCCACGCTCATCACCACCATGCTGCTGCCCAGCACCGTGCTGCTGATCCCGCAGTACCTGATGTTCCGTGAAATGGGCATGCTCAACAGCTACATGCCGCTGTACCTGCCGCTGGCCTTCGCCACCCAGGGATTCTTCGTCTTCATGCTGATCCAGTTCCTGCGCGGCGTCCCGCGTGACATGGAAGAGGCGGCGCAGATCGACGGCTGTAACTCCTTCCAGGTGCTGTGGTACGTGGTCGTGCCGATCCTGAAACCGGCCATTATCTCCGTCGCCCTGTTCCAGTTCATGTGGTCCATGAACGACTTTATCGGGCCGCTGATTTATGTCTACAGCGTGGATAAATACCCCATCGCGCTGGCGCTGAAAATGTCCATCGACGTCACCGAAGGGGCGCCGTGGAACGAAATTCTGGCAATGGCGAGCATCTCCATTCTGCCATCCATCATTGTCTTCTTCCTGGCACAGCGCTACTTCGTACAGGGCGTCACCAGCAGCGGAATTAAAGGTTAAGAGGGAAATACCATGGCTGAAGTTATTTTCAACAAGCTGGAAAAGGTCTACTCCAACGGCTTTAAAGCGGTACACGCGATCGATCTTAAAATCGCCGAAGGGGAATTCATGGTGATTGTCGGCCCATCCGGCTGCGCTAAATCCACTACCCTGCGCATGCTGGCGGGGCTGGAAACCATCAGCGGCGGCGAGGTGCGCATCGGCGACAAGATCGTGAACAACCTCGCGCCGAAAGAGCGCGGTATTGCAATGGTGTTCCAGAACTACGCCCTCTATCCGCACATGACGGTGCGCGAGAATCTGGCTTTTGGTCTCAAGTTAAGCAAGCTGCCGAAAGATCAGATTGAGTCTCAGGTGAATGAAGCCGCCAAAATTCTTGAGCTGGAAGAACTGCTCGACCGCCTGCCGCGCCAGCTTTCCGGCGGCCAGGCACAGCGCGTGGCGGTAGGCCGAGCGATTGTGAAAAAGCCGGACGTCTTCCTGTTCGATGAGCCGCTTTCAAACCTCGACGCCAAACTGCGCGCCTCAATGCGTATCCGTATTTCTGACCTGCACAAGCAGCTGAAGAAGTCCGGAAAACCGGCCACCACCGTTTACGTGACCCACGACCAGACCGAAGCGATGACCATGGGCGACCGCATCTGCGTGATGAAGCTCGGTCACATCATGCAGGTGGACACGCCGGACAACCTCTACCACAAGCCGAAAAACATGTTCGTGGCGGGCTTTATCGGCGCGCCGGAGATGAATATTCGCAGGAGCGTACTGGTGGAAAAAGCGGGCCAGCTGCACATCGCCATTGGCGGTGAAACCATGCCGCTGAACGCGGAGAAGCAGGAGAAAGTCGCGGCTTATGCGGGTCAGGAGATCTTCTACGGCGTGCGCCCGGAATTTGTGTCGCTCTCTGATCAGCCGTTCCCGAACGGCGGCTGTAGCGGGGAGATGGTGCGCGTTGAGAACATGGGCCACGAATTCTTCGTGTACCTGAAGGTCGCGGACTACGAACTGACCGCCCGAATCCCGTCCGATGAAGCTAAGCCAATGATTGATAAGGGTCTTCATCGTAAGGTGTATTTCACGTTTGAGATGAACAAGTGTCATATTTTTGACGCAAAAACTGAACAGAACCTCTCTCTCTGATGGAGTAATAAAAATGAAAAAAGTGCTTTTAAGCGCAGCAATCTCCGCGACCCTGGGCCTTACCGCTTTGCCATCGATGGCGCAGAATGTGGATTTACGGATGTCCTGGTGGGGCGGCAATGGCCGTCACCAGGTCACCCTGAAAGCGCTGGAAGAGTTCCATAAGCAGAACCCGGACATCAACGTGAAAGCGGAATACACCGGCTGGGACGGGCACCTCTCCCGTCTGACCACCCAGATTGCGGGCGGCACTGAGCCGGACGTGATGCAGACGAACTGGAACTGGCTGCCAATCTTCTCCAAAACCGGTGACGGCTTCTACGATCTTAACAAGATGAAGGACGTGATCGACCTGTCCCAGTTCGATCCGAAAGAGCTGCAAACCACCACCGTGAACGGCAAGCTGAACGGCATTCCAGTCTCGGTGACGGCGCGCGTGTTCTACTTCAATGACGAGACCTGGAAAAAAGCGGGCATTGCATACCCGAAAACCTGGGACGAGTTGATGGCGGCCGGTAAAACCTTCGAGAGCAAGCTCGGCAAGCAATACTACCCGGTCATACTGGAGCACCAGGATACGCTGGCGCTGCTGAACTCGTACATGATCCAGAAGTACAACATTCCTGCGGTGGACGAGAAAACCAAAAAGTTCAGCTACACGAAAGAGCAGTGGGTAGAGTTCTTCCAGACCTACAAAAAGCTGATCGACAGCCACGTGATGCCGGACACCAAATACTATGCCTCGTTCGGTAAGAGCAACATGTATGAGATGAAGCCGTGGATCCAGGGCGAATGGGGCGGCACCTACATGTGGAACTCTACCATCAACAAGTATTCCGACAACCTGAAGCCACCGGCGAAACTGGAGCTGGGCAGCTACCCGATGCTGCCGGGCGCTACCGACGCGGGGCTGTTCTTCAAACCGGCGCAAATGCTGTCGATTGGTAAGACGACCAAAAACCCGGAAGCAGCAGCGAAGCTGATTAACTTCCTCCTCAACAGCAAAGAAGGGGTTGATACGCTGGGCCTGGAGCGCGGCGTGCCGCTGAGCAAAGTGGCGGTGCAGTATCTGACCGAAGACGGCACCATTAAAGAGGACGATCCTTCCGTGGCGGGCCTGCGCCTGGCGCAGTCGCTGCCAGCGAAACTCACCGTCTCGCCATACTTTGACGACCCACAGATTGTGGCGCAGTTCGGTACCTCTTTGCAGTATATCGACTACGGGCAGAAAACGGTGGAAGAGACCGCCGCTGACTTCCAGCGTCAGGCGGAGCGTATTTTGAGACGTGCGATGCGGTAAAAACAAAGCCGGGTGGCGGCTACGCCTTACCCGGCCTACACGGTATCGTAGGCCCGGTAAGCGAAGCGCCACCGGGCAATGACATTACACGCCGATATTACGCAATTTCTCCCCACTCATCAGCTTGCGTTCAATATGCTCCAGGGTCACGCCTTTGGTTTCCGGGATCAGCCAGAAAGTCACGCCGATAAACGCCACGTTAAGCACCGTATAAAGCCAGAAGGTTCCCGCCGCACCAATTGCGTCCAGCAGCGTCAGGAAGGTCGCGCCAATGATCATGTTCGACACCCAGTTGGTGGTGGTGGAACAGGTAATACCAAAGTCGCGGCATTTCAGCGGCTGAATTTCAGAGCAGAGGATCCACACCACCGGCGCGGCACTCATTGCGTAACCGGCGATGCACATCATGGTCATGCCGACGGAGAGCCAGGATAGCCCGCTGGATGCGGTGCCGTTATCGAACTGCATCAGGCAGTAGCCGAGGATCAAGGTGCCGAGCGCCATTACGCTAAAGCCAATTTTCAGGGCCGGTTTGCGTCCGGCTTTATCCACGGTAAACACTGCGATAAAGGTGGCGAACATAAAGGTCAGCCCCACCACCAGCGTGGCGATCATCTGCTGTTCGGTGGTGGTAAAACCGGCCATTTTAAAGATGCGAGGGGCGTAATACATGATGATGTTCATCCCCGTAAACTGCTGCATCGCCTGTAAAAGCATGCCGAGGAACACCGCGCGGCGCACGTTGCGGTTCGCCTTAAACAGGGACCAGCCACCCTGCTTCAGCTTCAGGCTTTCGCGGATTTCGTTCAGCTCTTCACGCGCTTTTTCAGACGTGTCGCGCAGCATGCGCAGCACCTCTTCCGCCTCCACGTGACGCCCTTTTTGCGCCAGCCAGCGCGGACTGTTCGGCAGGAAAATGACTAACACAATCAGCAGTACCGCGGGAAGCGCCAGTACGCCAAGCATTGCCCGCCAGTTGCCGCTGTAGCTGAAGTACGTATCCGACAGGAACGCCAGCACGATACCGAGCGTCACCATCAGCTGGTACATGCTGATCATCTTCCCGCGCACGTTTTCGCTCGCCATTTCGGAGAGGTAAAGCGGCGCGGTGTAGGAGGCGATACCCACCGCCACGCCCAGCAGCACCCGGGAGAGCAGCAGCACTTCAACGTTGGTGGCAAACGCCGAGCCAATGGATCCGGCAACAAACAGGATCGCCCCGACCATCAGGCTGTATTTGCGCCCGAGACGGAACGACAGCCAGCCGTTAAAGAGCGCGCCAATGGCCGCGCCCAGCATCATGCTGCTCACCACCCACTCTTGCAGGCGGTTGCTTAACGTAAAGTGGTCGGTAATAAAGGGCAGTGCGCCAGCGATAACGCCGATATCCAGACCAAACAGTAAACCGGCCACGGCAGCCGCGACAGAAACAAACTGGTTCATGCGTCGGGTATCGCGCAGCGCAGCGGGCATAAGGGTAGAGTCATTTATAGATGTCATAGTTTCCTGCCTCAACAGCGAAATTCGTTAAGTGAAATTACGAGATACCGGAAGAAAGTGTCAGGTCGGAACTGGTGAAGATATGGATTTTTTCGCTACGACATACCGATCTGTGATGGACATTACAATTTCAAATCAAGGTGGATTATCCTTATTTTTTATTAATCAGTTAATTTTTAAGCAATAAATATGTGATACCCGTCATTCATTCCATTTTGGTATGGATTTTTCATCTTTAAGGATATGGATAAAGCCAATTTTGGCGCAAAAAAAACCTCCACCCGAGGGCAGAGGTTCTTTATTCGGGCTGAATTAACGTGCCAGCCAGCCGCCGTCTACGGCAACGGTGTAGCCGTTAATGTAATCCGACGCCGGGGATGCCAGGAAGACAATCGGGCCCATCAGATCGCTCGGTAGCCCCCAGCGCCCCGCAGGGATACGCTCCAGGATAGCCGCACTGCGCTCTTCATCCGCACGCAGCTGCTGGGTATTGTTGGTGGCCATGTAGCCCGGCGCAATCGCGTTGACGTTAATGTTGTGCTGCGCCCACTCGTTCGCCAGCAGACGGGTCACGCCCATCACGGCGCTCTTCGATGCGGTGTAAGACGGTACACGGATGCCGCCCTGGAAAGAGAGCATGGAGGCAATGTTGATGATCTTGCCGCCTTTCCCCTGCGCGATGAAGTGCTTCGCTGCCGCCTGAGACATGAAGAACACGCTCTTGATGTTCAGGTTCATCACATCGTCCCAGTCCGTTTCGCTGAAGTTAATCGCGTCTTCACGACGGATCAGGCCTGCGTTGTTAACCAGAATGTCAATATGACCGAACTCCGCCACCGCGCGATCTAGCAGCTCAGGGATCGCATCGATTTTGCGCAGGTCAGCAGTCAGGCTCAGGAAACGACGGCCCAGCGCGGTGACGCGCTCGATGGTTTCCGTTGGCTCAACAATGTTAATGCCGACGATATCACAGCCCGCTTCCGCCAGACCTAACGCCATACCTTGCCCCAGCCCGGTGTCACAACCGGAAACCACAGCCACTTTACCTTGCAGAGAAAATGCATCCAGAATCATGTTTGTTCCTTAATCGTTCAGCGCCTGTCACCAACAGGCAGATTTATGCTTAACTGCCTGCGACTAGCGCAGATCCTTAACAGCGACGTGGTCCATGTCATCGAAGACCTGGTTTTCACCGACCATCCCCCAGATGAAGGTATAGGCTTTCGTTCCCACGCCAGAGTGAATAGACCAGCTCGGGGAAATGACCGCCTGCTCGTTATGCATGACGATATGGCGCGTCTCCTGCGGCTGTCCCATCATGTGGAACACGCAGGCATCTTCATCCATGTTGAAATAGAAGTAGACCTCCATGCGGCGCTCGTGGGTGTGGCACGGCATGGTGTTCCACAGGTTACCCGGCGCAAGCTCGGTCAGCCCCATGCTGAGCTGGCAGGTTTCCAGCACATCCGGAACGAAGTATTTGTTGATGGTGCGACGGTTGCTGGTGAGGTTATCGCCCAGCGTCACCGGGGAAACGTCCGCAGGGGTCACTTTTTTGGTGGGATAAGTGGTATGTGCTGGCGCGCAGTTGTAGTAAAACTTCGCCGGTTTGCTGCCGTCAACGCTGGCAAAGACCACTTCCTTCGCCCCTTTACCCACGTACAGCGCGTCGCGGTGGCCAATTTCGTAGCACTGACCGTCGACGGTAAGGGTGCCCGGCCCGCCGATATTAATTACGCCCAGTTCACGGCGTTCGAGGAAGTAGCTCACGCCCAGCTGTTTGCCCACTTCACCGCCTACAGAGACGGTTTTCGCCACCGGCATAATCCCGCCCACAATAATGCGGTCAATATGGCTGTATACCATGGTGTATTTATCGGCTTCGAACACTTGCTCAACTAAAAACTCACTGCGCAGCCCCTGAGTATCCAGCGTTTTAGCGTGCGCACTGTGGATGCTTTGTCTGACGTCCACGTAAACCTCCAGAATGGATCGTGCCCGAAGGCAAAGATAATTAACGAAACAACGTTCCGTTTTCGCGATGAACACATATTATCCCCTGATAAAAGGGTTTTCAATTACATTTAAAACAACGTTTCATTTTTTCTGTGTGTTTATGTCAGAAATGGTGTTCCGATCACGATAACTCTTTTAAACCCTCACGCTGGGCAATGAAACTGAGAAATTGCGCTGTCAGTCACACATAATGAAACATCGTTTTGATAATTTAACACCCGGTTTTCAACCCACTTTACGCGTTCAAAGGAGTGCATTATGGCTAAAGGTATGCGGGTCAAGCTGAACTACGAGGTCAGCCGCGATCCGGATACAGGCGTGGAAGTCACCCGCCTGACCCCACCGGAAGTAACCTGTCATCGCAACTACTTTTACCAGAAGTGCTTCTTTAACGATGGCAGCCACCTGCTGTTCGCCGGGGAGTTCGACGGGCACTGGAACTATTACCTGTTGGATCTGAAAAACGCTGAAGCGGTGCAGCTGACCGAAGGCGTGGGGGATAACACCTTTGGCGGCTTCCTCTCCCCGGACGATAAATCCCTCTACTATGTGAAGAACGATCGCACCCTGCTGGAGGTGGATTTACAGACGCTGGCGGAGCGCGAAGTGTACCGCGTCCCGGAAGAGTGGATCGGCTACGGTACCTGGGTGGCAAACAGCGACTGCACCAAACTGGTGGGCATTGAGATTGCCAGACGTGACTGGACGCCGCTCAACGACTGGAAAATTTTCCACGACTTCTTCCACAAAGGGCCGCACTGCCGCCTGCTGCGCGTTGATCTGAAAACGGGTGAAAGCACCACCATCCATGAAGAGAAGATCTGGCTGGGACATCCGATTTATCGCCCGTTCGATGACAATACCGTTGCCTTCTGCCATGAAGGGCCGCACGACCTGGTTGACGCCCGCATGTGGCTGGTCAATGAAGACGGCAGCAACGTGCGGAAAGTCAAAGCGCACGCAGAAGGTGAAAGCTGTACACATGAATTTTGGGTGCCGGACGGCTCCGCGCTGGTGTACGTCTCGTATCTGAAAGGTCAGCAGGGGCGCACCATCTCCCGCTTCAACCCGGACACCGGCGTGAATGAAGCGGTAATGAACATGCCCGCCTGTTCGCACCTGATGAGCAACGTTGACGGCACCATGCTGGTCGGCGACGGTTCCGGCACGCCTGTGGATGTGAAAGACACGGGCGGCTACACCATTGATAACGATCCTTATCTGTATGCCTTTGACGTGGCGAAGAAAGCCTATTTCCGCATCGCCCGTCATGACACGTCCTGGGCTACGGTGGCGAACAGCCGCCAGGTCACCCACCCGCATCCGTCCTTCACGCCGGACGAAAAAGCGGTGCTGTACAGTTCCGATAAAGACGGCAAACCGGCCCTCTATATCGCGAAACTCCCCGAGCAACCTGAAATGTTGCATGCCTGACTTGAGTTAGTGTTTCTGTAACTGGCCTTGCCCTCCGATTCGGAGGGCTTTTTTTTGGGTAATTGCGCGACATACGAAACGACGGCGTGGAAGGGAGGTGCAGGCCGGGTAAGCGAAGTGCCACCCGGCGGTTTTAGCGAAGAAGATGAATTATCAGAAGGAGTACGCCACGCCTAAACGGAAACGGGTCTGGCGTTCGTCAGTGTCTTTAACCCCCACGTTGCCCACCTCAACATACGGTGCCCAGTTTTTATCCCATTTGTAGGCCAGCTTGGCATTATATTCGTTGGAATAATCTTTATTGTTATTTCGGGCCACGCCTTCAGAGCTTTTCGCGTAAACATAGTTCAGCTCGGTACGCCAGTCGCCTAATACCCAACCGACCCATGCATCGCCACGGTTAACTTTATCATCGTCCTTATTTGAGCTTGACGGGTAGCGGGTATATTCGTAACGGTAACGCGCGGCTACGTAGAAGCCATTATCGAAACTATATTGCACATGCAGATTCGGTTTATAAATGGTGCGACTGTCTGTGCTTTCAATCGTAAACGCGGGCGTCAGGGCGATATTGTCTGTCGCTTTCCAGCGCCAGCTGATCTGATCTTCATGACCGTTCCCTACCACATCCGCGAATGGCTGATCAGCCTTGTCCCCGCCTGATTTCCACTTCGCCTCGACTGAAAAACCAAAGCCATTATCAAAGCGGTGTGAGACGGCAACACGGTCGGCATTCGAGCCGCTGTCGATATATTCGTGACGCAGATCGACAGTGACGGCGCTAGCCGCAAAAGAGGCACTAATAAGGGAAGCAAGGAGCAGAGATTTCTTAAACATGAAAAAACCCTCAATTAAAATAACGTTTCGTTTTTATGAAACTTGAGTTTATTTTTTATGCATCGTTATTTTAGTGACAAGGATCGAAATTATTTGTTTCATTTTTTTTGGCAAAGATCGACGTGAGCCTCATCAACAAAAAAAGCGTTTTAAGCGGAAATTTCAGGCGTCAGATCACATTAAGCACTTAACAAAGCGAATAATTAACCGCGCAATAATTATTGCGGACTTAAGAAAGAACGCACAAGTGTTAAAAAAGGATTCAGCGGACACAAAAAAACCTCCCGAGGGAGGTTTTCTTTGCACAGAGAGGGGAAAACTACCGTTCGATCGCCAGGGCCACCCCCTGCCCTCCGCCAATGCAGAGCGTTGCGATCCCTTTTCGGGCGTTACGCTTTTTCATTTCGTGGACTAACGACACCAGAATGCGGCAGCCAGAGGCGCCAATGGGATGACCCAGCGCGATTGCACCGCCGTTGACGTTGACCCGCAGCGGATCCCATTCCAGCATTTTTCCGACCGAGATTGCCTGCGCAGCAAAAGCTTCGTTGACTTCAATCAGATCCACATCGTTCAGCTGCCAACCCGCCCGCTCCAGACAGCGGCGCGTGGCATAGACCGGAGCGATCCCCATTAACGCGGGATCAACGCCCACGCTGGCAAACGCTTTGATCCGCGCCAGCACCGGCAGCGCCAGCTCCTGGGCTTTGCTTTCACTCATCATCATCACCGCCGCCGCACCGTCGTTAATCGATGAAGCGTTGCCTGCCGTCACAGAGCCCAGTGTTTCGAAAGCCGGATCGAGTTTTGCCAGCCCTTCTGCACTGGCATCGGTACGCGGCTGCTCGTCGGTATCGACGATAAGCGCTTCTCCGTTATGGCGCAGAATACTGACCGGGACAATTTCGTCGCGAAAACGGCCGGAGTCGATCGCCGCACGCGCTTTTTGCTGCGAGCTAAGGGCATACGCATCCTGAAGCTCGCGGCTGATGCCGTATTCCCGCGCCAGGTTCTCCGCCGTTACGCCCATATGGTAGTCGTTGAAGGCGTCCCACAGCCCGTCGTGAACCAGGCTGTCAAGCAGCTGACTGTTCCCGAGCTGCGCGCCGGTCCGGCTGTCGGTCAGGACATGCGGGGCGCGGCTCATATTCTCCTGTCCACCGGCAATGACCACGTCCGCTTCACCGCACTGGATGGCCTGCGTCGCAAGATGAAGCGCTTTCAGACCTGAACCACAGACGTCGTTGATGGTGATCGCCGATACGGTGTTAGGCAGGCCGCCCTTCAGCGCCGCCTGGCGTGCAGGGTTTTGTCCCGCGCCAGCAGTCAGTACCTGGCCCAGGATCACCTCATCAATTTCATGTGCGGCAATCCCGCTGCGTTCCACCAGCGCTCTTACCACCACGCTGCCAAGATCAACCGCAGAATGACGCGCAAGCGCTCCCTGAAAACAGCCGATAGCCGTACGTAACGCACCCACTATAACGACATCTTTCATCACGACCTCTGTGCAAAATGACATGACGATAGTAGAGGATTGTTATCAACAATTGACGCAAATGTTTAAAATTAGTGAGTTTAGTCACAGGATTATCGTGCGTCCTGCAAGTACTGGCGCAGCCAGCTTCCGGCGACGCCGGGCGGGGTTCGTTTGTTCCATACCAGATCGATGGCAATCGACCTCGGCCAGCCCGGCACGTTCAGTTGCACCAGCGATTTCGACGCGGCAAATTCGTCGACCAGCGCACAGGGGAGCGCGCACCAGCCAAAGCCCTGTACCGCCATGCTCAACAGCAGCAGGTAATTCGGCGCAGACCAGACCGGCCCGCGCGCAACGGTCGCTTCCCGTTCGAGATAGGTACTCAGCCGCAGTTCGCGCCAGCCATGCAGCTCGTCCGCCTGTGTCTCATGTTGTCCTGCCAGAGGATGTCCGGCAGACACGTAGATAGCCATCCGCGTCTGCATGGGCAGACGGGTCGCGCCTATATCGGTCGGGTAGCTGTCGCGCGCTTCCGTCAGGCCAATTTGCGCCCGCTCCTTTTGCAGCAGATCGATCACGTCCTCCTCTTCCCCAATCAGACACTCGAATTCGGTGTGCGGAAATCGCTGGTCGAACTGGCTCATCATCTCTTCCAGCACGGCCGGGTTAAGCGTATCGGAGAGGACAAAGGTAAAACGCGCCTCCGTTTGCGCCGTTAAGGATACGGCCAGCTCATCCAGGCGCGCGCTGGCGGCGAGGATCGACTGGACATAGCCCAGCACCTGTTCACCCTGGGCAGTTAATACCGGGTGACGCGCCGAACGGTCGAATAACTCAAACCCGAGATCAGCTTCAAAGTTAGCGATGGAGGTGCTGATGGTGGACTGGCTTTTACGCAGTCGTCTTGCCGCAGCAGAAAACGAACCTGCGGCGACCGTTTCCACAAATGCGGTGAGGGCTTCGGGGGAATAACGCATGATGTATCTACTTTATCGATGGACAGTATCTTTTATATATCAGCTTAAGCGATAAGAATAGGCCGCATCAACGCCCATACTGGCGTCTACATGAGGTAACTATGCAACATCAGGATGCACTCCAACGTAAATTGCCGGAGCGGATCTTCCACGCCGTCTGTTTTGAAGGTATTGCTACGGCGATCCTCGCCCCAACGGCCGCGTGGCTAATGCAGCGCTCGGTAGTGGAAATGGGAGGTCTCACCATAATTCTGGCGACCACGGCAATGCTCTGGAACATTATCTATAACTTTGGCTTCGACCGTTTCTGGCCCGTCCAGCGGGTGAAGCGCACGGCGAAGGTACGTGCCCTGCATGCCCTGGGTTTTGAATGCGGCTTTATTGTGATTGGCGTAACCCTCGTTGCCGCCGTGCTGGGCGTGACGCTGCTTCAGGCCTTCACGCTGGAGTTGGGTTTCTTCCTGTTCTTCCTGCCGTACACCATGTTCTACAACTGGGCGTACGATGCTCTGCGGGAGAAAATCATCAAGCGCCGCCAGCAACGACGCGCCCTGGCAAGCGAATGACCTTCTGGCCGGAGACCTGCTCCGGCCCAACCCCTTCGAAGCAACGGCGACCTCAACGCATAATTATGGTAAATTGCACTCCTTTTTGTTCGTTTTATAGTTGATACGTTGCTCTAATGTCGAAAATTTGGTCAAAAGAAGAGACTCTCTGGAGTTTCGCCCTCTACGGCACTGCCGTGGGCGCAGGAACCCTGTTCTTGCCCATTCAGCTCGGCTCTGCTGGCGCGATTGTCCTGCTGATCACCGCCCTTGTGGCGTATCCCCTAACCTACTGGCCGCATAAAGCGCTGGCGCAATTTATTCTGTCGTCAAAGACGAAAGGCAACGAAGGCATTACCGGAGCCGTTTCCCATTACTACGGCAAAAAGATCGGCAACCTGATCACCACGCTCTATTTCGTGGCCTTCTTTGTGGTGGTCCTGATTTACGCGGTGGCGATAATCAACTCACTCACTGAACAACTGGCGAAACGGATGACGGTGGATACCGGCATGCGGATGCTGGTGAGCTTTGGCGTGGTGTTGATTTTGAATCTGATCTTCCTGATGGGGCGGCACATCACCATTAAGGTAATGGGATTCCTGGTCTTTCCGCTGATCGCCTATTTCCTGTTTGTCTCGCTGTATCTGACGGGTAGCTGGCAACCCTCGCTGCTGACCAGCCAGATGGCCTTCAACCAGCATACGCTGCACCAGGTGTGGATTTCGATCCCGGTGATGGTTTTCGCTTTTAGCCATACTCCGATCATCTCGACCTTCGCCGTAGACCGTCGCGAGAAATACGGTGAAGAGGCGATGGGTAAATGCAAAAAAATCATGAAAGTGGCATACCTGATCATCTGCCTCAGCGTGCTGTTCTTTGTGTTCAGCTGCCTGCTTTCGATTCCACCGTCCTATATCGTGGCGGCAAAAGAGGAAGGGGTGACGATCCTGTCCGCGCTGTCGATGATGCCTTCGTCCCCGGCATGGCTGGGGATTTCCGGCATTATCGTGGCGATTATTGCCATGTCGAAATCGTTCCTCGGCACCTATTTTGGCGTGATTGAAGGGGCGACGGAGATTGTGAAGTCGTCGCTGAATCAGGTGGGGGTGAAGAAAAGCCGCGCCTTTAACCGTGCGGTTTCGATTCTTGGCGTGTCGCTGATTACCTTTGCGGTCTGCTGCATCAACCCGAATGCCATCTCGATGATTTACGCCATCAGCGGTCCGCTTATCGCCATGATCCTGTTCATCATGCCGACGCTGTCAACGTACCTGATCCCGTCGTTAAAACCGTACCGCTCCATCGGTAACCTGCTGACGCTGATTGTGGGTGTGCTGTGTGTGTCGGTGATGTTTGTGGGTTGAGTGTGCTGCCCGGCGCAATGCCGGGCATCTGTTTTACGCCCGAATATCGTCATACTCCCGCGTATTATCAAACTCATGCTTCGCAAACGGACACAGCGGGATAATTTTACGGTTCTCCCCGCGCATCTTCTCTACCACCTTCGCCACCAGCTGTTTACCCACACCCTGCCCTTTCAGGCTCGGATCCACATCGGTGTGCTCGATGATGCTCAGATGCTCGCCGGTCGGGACAAAGACGATCTCCGCGACCTGATTGCCTTCGGCGTCATTCACGTAAAACTTGTTATGGCCTTCAAGAATATCCATGGTTCCTCGCTTATTTTTGACGGTACTTCAGCGCACCGCTCGGGCAGGTATCAATTACGCGTATAACCGTTTCTGTATCCACTTCATCCGGGGCGATCCACGGTTTACGCTTCAGGTCGAACAGCGCCGCGCTGCCGCGCACGCAGTTGCCTGAGTGTTTGCAGATCCCGGTGTTGAAGTAAACATCGATTTTCTCACCGGTATAGGCCCGGTAGCCCGCATCCAGTAGCTCCTGATCCATGACATTGCCTCTGTAATTATTGTGGTGACAAAAGAAGCATACCCTCACCCGATCCGCCTTACCACGTCAAAAACGAGGTTCGTTCACACGCTTTTCAACGCGTTATTTTGTCACGCTCATAAGATTATTCCGAATACAGAGCCACCCGTTGCGAAGATATATTTTTGCGCTGCGTCAATTCTTGTAATTATTCCCGCCACGTTCACATTAGGATTATTAGCTAAGCGCAATCTTAACTTCCTGCTTTATTTTCTCCTAACCGATGGATTTAGCGTCCATTTTTAAAATTCATAACGAAGCGGTATTTCATCGCTCCCTGCACAAATACCGCAAAACAACCGAGACAAGAAATTTGACTCTTCTCACATAACGACTAATGTTAATTCCTGAACGACAAATGATACGAATTACTTATCGTATCTCCTGACATAAACGCAACATGAGGGTTGATATATGGCAGAGCAACATCGTGGTGGTTCCGGTAATTTCGCTGAAGACCGTGATAAAGCATCAGAAGCTGGACGTAAAGGTGGCCAGCACAGCGGTGGTAATTTCAAAAACGACCCACAACGCGCATCTGAAGCGGGTAAGAAAGGGGGACAGAACAGTCACGGCGGAGGCCGTAAATCTGATAACTCCTGATCTTATTTAAAGCTCTTATAAATATACCAAGAGCATGCTGCGGGCCTGGCGGCTCGCAGTACCCTTACTTTATTTTACTGGAGCGTAGAAATATGAATATGAAAAGTGTCGAAGATGTGTTTATTCACCTTCTGTCCGATACCTACAGCGCTGAGAAGCAGCTGACCCGTGCGCTAGGCAAACTCGCCCGCGCCGCCTCCAGCGAGAAGCTGAGCGCCGCGTTCACGGCCCACCTCGAAGAGACGCAGGGACAGATCGAACGTATCGATCAGATTATTGAGCAGGAATCCGGCATTAAGCTCAAGCGAATGAAATGTGTTGCGATGGAAGGCCTCATTGAAGAGGCAAACGAAGTTATTGAGAGCACTGAGAAAAATGAAGTGCGTGACGCTGCATTAATTGCCGCTGCACAAAAAGTCGAACACTACGAAATTGCCAGCTACGGCACCCTGGCCACCCTGGCCGAACAATTAGGCTATAAAAAAGCCGTTAAACTTCTTGCCGAAACACTGGAAGAAGAAAAAGAGACCGATCTCAAATTAACCGATCTGGCTGTCGGCAATATTAATCAAAAAGCCCAGAAAGGATAAATAATAATTTGATGAGCATCAGCACCAAAAATTAACCAGAAAATAAATCACAGGAGTTAATTATGAATCATGTAGAACACTACCATGATTGGCTACGCGATGCCCATGCGATGGAAAAGCAAGCCGAATCAATGCTGGAATCAATGGCCAGCCGTATTGATAATTATCCCGACTTACGTGCACGAATTGAACAACACGTTAATGAGACTAAACACCAAATTACCGTGCTGGAAGAAATTCTCGACCGCAATGATATTTCCCGTTCGGTCATAAAAGATTCCATGAGCAAAATGGCGGCGCTCGGCCAGTCCATTGGCGGCATGTTCCCTTCCGATGAAATTGTTAAAGGCTCCATCAGCGGCTATGTTTTTGAGCAGTTTGAAATTGCCTGCTACACCTCTCTGCTGGCTGCGGCCCAAAAAGCGGGCGATACCGCTTCCATTCCTGCCATTGAGTCCATTCTGGAAGAAGAGCGCCAGATGGCTGACTGGTTGATTCAACATATTCCACAGACGACGGAACAGTTCCTGCTGCGCTCCGACGCGGACGGCGTTGAAGCGAAAAAATAACGAAAGAGGGAGAATGTATGTTTCGACACGTAAAACAGCTGCAATACACGGTCCGCGTTGCCGAACCGAATCCGGGCCTGGCCAATCTCCTGCTTGAGCAGTTTGGCGGGCCACAGGGCGAACTTGCCGCGGCATGTCGTTACTTTACGCAAGGATTGAGCGACGACGATCCCGGTCGTAAAGATATGCTGATGGATATCGCGACCGAGGAGTTAAGTCACCTGGAAATTATCGGCACCCTGGTGGGTATGCTGAACAAGGGTGCCAAGGGTGAACTGGCGGAAGGCGTTGAGAATGAAGCGGAGCTGTACCGGTCCATGACCGAGAACGGCAACGACAGTCATATCACCTCCCTGCTTTACGGCGGCGGTACGCCGCTTACTAACTCCGCAGGCGTCCCGTGGACGGCGGCATACGTGGATACCATTGGCGAGCCTACCGCCGATCTGCGCTCTAACATAGCGGCCGAGGCGCGCGCCAAAATCATCTACGAACGGCTGATTAACGTAACGGACGATCCGGGTGTTAAAGATGCGCTGGCGTTTTTAATGACGCGTGAGGCAGCACACCAGCTCTCGTTTGAGAAGGCGCTCCAGTCGATCCGCAACAATTTCCCACCGGGTAAACTGCCGCCAATCGAAGAGTACACCAACAAGTACTACAATATGTCTGAGGGGGGAGAAGTTCGCGGCAGCTGGAACAGCGATAAGCACTTCGACTACGTGGAATCTCCTCAGCCAGCGGTTGATGGCGGTGACGGTGGCGCAAGCGTAACGCTCACAACAGAGCAGGCCACGCTGGTCAAAGCAATGTGCGCACGCACGAAATCCGATCCTAATGCCGATCCGCTTACCGGTGCCGAGCTGGGCGCGGGTAAGAAAAAACCGTAACCGGTTTTGCCAGGCAGCCTGAGGCTGTCTGGCAATGCCTTGTGCGCTATCAGTTCCAGAGGTACGGAGCATGTTCGAGCTTGATGCGTTTCATCTTGCCAGGATACAGTTCGCCTTTACCGTCTCTTTTCATATTCTCTTCCCGGCGATCACCATCGGGCTTGCGAGCTATCTGGTGGTGCTCGAAGGCATGTGGCTTCGCACCAAAAATGATGTCTGGCGCTCGCTATACCATTTCTGGCTGAAAATTTTCGCCGTCAACTTTGGTATGGGCGTGGTTTCCGGGCTGGTAATGGCTTACCAGTTTGGCACTAACTGGAGCGGCTTTTCTCAGTTCGCGGGCAGCATTACCGGCCCGCTTCTCACTTATGAAGTTCTGACCGCCTTCTTCCTGGAAGCCGGTTTCTTAGGCGTGATGCTGTTCGGCTGGAACAAGGTCGGCCCCGGCCTGCACTTCTTTGCCACCTGCATGGTGGCGCTGGGCACGTTGATGTCCACCTTCTGGATCCTCGCCTCCAACAGCTGGATGCATACTCCGCAGGGCTTCAGTATTCAGAACGGCCAGGTCATTCCCGAAGACTGGCTTGCCATCATCTTTAACCCCTCTTTCCCTTACCGCCTGATCCATATGTCCATCGCCGCCTTCCTGTGCAGCGCCTTGTTTGTGGGCGCGTCCGGGGCATGGCATCTGCTGCGCGGTAACGATACGCCCGCGATTCGCAAAATGTTCTCAATGGCCATGTGGATGGCGCTGCTGGTTGCACCCATTCAGGCCGTCGTCGGGGATATGCACGGCCTGAATACGCTTGAGCACCAGCCTGCCAAAATCGCCGCGATTGAAGGCCATTGGGAAAACCCGCCCGGCGAAGCCACCCCGCTGCTGCTGTTTGGCGTACCGGATATGGAAGAGGAACGCACCAAATACGGGCTTGAAATTCCCGCGCTCGGCAGCCTGATCCTGACGCACAGCCTGGATAAACAGGTTCCGGCGCTGAAAGATTTCCCGAAAGAGGACCGCCCTAACTCGCTCATCGTCTTCTGGTCCTTCCGCATTATGGTCGGCATGGGGCTGATGATGATTACCCTTGGCGTACTGAGCGTCTGGCTGCGATATCGCCGTCGACTCTATCACTCGCGGCCATTCCACTGGTTTGCCCTCTGTATGGGGCCTGCCGGACTGCTCGCGCTGCTCGCCGGATGGGTCACCACCGAAGTGGGCCGCCAGCCGTGGGTCGTTTACGGCTATCTGCGCACGATAGATGCGGTGTCTCTGCACAGCACGTTGCAGATGAGCATCAGCCTGCTGGCGTTTATCGTGGTCTACTGTTCGGTGTTTGGCGTGGGCTATGTGTATCTCGCCCGGTTGATTAAGAAAGGGCCGCAGCCTGTGGGCACGCTAACGTCTACTACCTCGGGCACCCCTGCCCGTCCGCTGTCCGCCGCCGAGTCTGTTCCGGAAGAGGAGAAGATCTGATGGGCGTCGATATCCCGGTCATCTGGTTTGCCATTATTGTCTTCGCCACGCTGATGTACATCATCATGGACGGTTTCGATCTCGGTATCGGCATGCTGTTCAGCTTTGTGGGCGATGCCAAAGAGCGCGACGTGATGGTGAACAGCGTCGCCCCGGTCTGGGACGGAAATGAAACCTGGCTGGTTCTGGGCGGTGCAGGGTTGTTCGGCGCGTTCCCGCTGGCCTATGCGGTTATTATCGATGCCCTGACCATCCCGCTGACGGCCATGCTGATCGGGCTGATTTTCCGCGGCGTGGCGTTTGAGTTTCGCTTCAAGGCGACCCCTTCACACCGCAAATTCTGGGACTACTCCTTTGCTGGCGGCTCTCTGCTCGCAACCTTCAGCCAGGGGATCGTGGTTGGCGCGATGATCAACGGCTTTGACGTGGAAGGGCGACGCTTCGTCGGTTCCTCGCTGGACTGGCTTACCCCGTTTAACCTGTTCTGCGGGCTGGGCTTAATTGTCGCCTATACCCTGCTGGCCACCACGTGGCTGATCATGAAAAGCGAAGGTGCGCTGCAACACCGGATGCGTGAGCTGACCCGCCACGTGCTGCTGGCGCTGATCGCCGTCATTGCGGTAGTGAGTATCTGGACCCCGCTCGGCTGGCGGTTTGTCGCCGAGCGCTGGTTTACGCTGCCTAACTTCTTCTGGTTCCTGCCGGTTCCGGTTCTGGTGGCCGTGTTCAGCCTGTGGATCTGGCGGCTGACGCGCAATCCCGACAGCCATGCCCGCCCGTTCCTGTTAACGCTGGGCCTGATCTTCCTCGGCTTTAGCGGGCTGGGCATCAGCCTGTGGCCCCACATTATTCCGCCGAATATCACCCTGTGGGAAGCCTCAGCGCCGCCTGCCAGCCAGCTGTTTATGCTGATCGGCACGCTGTTGATCATCCCGGTGATCCTGGTTTATACCGCCTGGAGCTACTACGTCTTCCGGGGCAAAGTGTCTGATACCGAAGGTTATCATTAAGGATTGCTATGGCAGGCTGGCATACACGCGCCATTATTTACCAGATTGATACCGCCCTGTTTTACGATCTTAACGGCGATGGCTGTGGCGACATCGCCGGAATCGCCGCGAAGCTGCGCTATATCCGCCGGATGGGTGCGACGGTTATCTGGATCACCCCGTTTTACCTCACGCCTTTTCTCGATGAAGGGTATGACGTGAGCGACCATTTGCAGGTCGATCCCCGCTTCGGCAAGCTCAACGATATCATCGCTTTTATTGAACTGGCGCGCGAGCTGGGGATGCAGGTCATTATTGAGCTGCTGATCCAGCATACTTCCGATGCGCATCCCTGGTTTCAACAGGCCCGTCGCAACCCGCAATCCCCCTACCGTGACTATTACCTGTGGTCCGACACGGACGATGACGATACGCCGCCGATGTTTCCCGGCGTGGAGAAGAGCATCTGGACATGGGACGACGAGGCGGGGCAATACTACCGGCATATGTTTTATCACCACGAGCCGGATCTCAACCTGGCCTGCCCCGCCGTGCTGAAGGAGGTGGAGAACATCATCATCTTCTGGCTAAAGCTCGGGGTGTCGGGCTTTCGCCTGGATGCGGCATCGCACCTGACAAAACAGGCCGGACGTGGGGATGAAAAACGCGGGCTGTGGATCCTTGAGCATCTGCGCCGTCTTATCGAGCAGCGTAACCCGGATGCGATCCTGCTAGGCGAAGTCGACGTGGAGGTCGAGGCCTACAAAGATTATTTCGGTCAAAACGACCGGCTCAATCTGGTGCTGAATTTCTGGCTCAATAAGTACTTTTACGTCAGCCTGGCAGAGAAGAGCGCTCGGCCGCTGCGCAACGCGGTGAAGAAGATGATTGTGCCGCCGGACTCCTGCTGTTTCGCCAACTGGCTACGCAATCATGATGAACTGGATCTGGCTGGGATAGGTAAAAAAGACAGACAAACCGTCATCGATGCCTTTGCTCCTGACGAAGAGATGAGTGTGTATCAGCGCGGGATCCGCCGCCGTCTGGCGCCGATGCTCAATGGCGATCGAAAGCGGCTGGCCTTTTGCCATGCGGTCTTGTTCTCGCTGCCGGGCGTACCGGTTATGCGCTACGGGGATGAGATTGGCATGGGGGATGATTTAGCGCTGGAGGAGCGTTACGCCGTACGCACCCCAATGCAATGGGCCGGATCGCAAGGCGGTGGTTTCTCAGATGCCGACCCGGAAACCTATGTCGCCCCGATGATTGACCGCGGCCCGTACCGCTATCAAAAAATCAACGTGGCGGATTCGCTGCTGCACCGTAACTCGCTTCTGCACTGCATTATCGACATCGCCAACACGCGCTCGGAGTTTCCAGAAATCGGCATCGCGCCGTTTCGTCTTATTAATATCGACAGCGATGCGGTACTGGGGATCTATTACGAAACTGACACGCGCAGCATTCTGACCTTCGTAAACTTCAGCGATAAGCCCGTTAATTTTACCGCCAGAGGGATCCGACATGCGACCTGGACTGCTTGCCTGGCGGACAAACACTACAGCGACGTGCTGGAGTGCGGCAAAACCGTCGCGCTTAACCTCAGCGGCTATGGCTACCGCTGGTTCTGGACCGATCGTACCGCACTGCGCTGATTATCGTCTCCGCGCGAGCAGGAGACGGACCACGATCGCGCCCGTGACGGCAAGGGAGCCGATCAACACTTTCCCCGGCATGCCGGAGGTGACGCTGGTGGCGCGCGCTTTTGCTTCGTTGGTGAAGTGCCCGTGGATTTTATGCAGGTCATTAACCGGCTGGTCCAGATAGTCCTGACGGTCATCCGCATTTAGCGTATCGGTCATCTGCCCTTCCCAGGCTTTTTTGACCATCAGCCGGTCCAGAAAGCCGGGGAAAAGAAACTGCCCGACAATCGACTGGACAGTGCTGCTGCCCACCCACAGTTCCCGCACCGGTTTTTGCGCCACCTTAAAAATGGCGCTGGCAGCCACTTCCGGCTGAAAGACTGGGGGAACCGGGCGCATTGCCCAGGCAAATTTATTCCTCGCCCACTCGAACTGCGGCGTGTTGAGGCCCGGCATCTGTACCATTGCGATCTGCACCCGGCTGTTTTCATGCATCAGCTCGGTGCGCACGGCATCGGTAAATCCGCGGATCGCAGCTTTCGCCCCGCAGTAGGCAGACTGCAAGGGAATGGAGCGGTAGGCCAGCGCGGAGCCAACCTGAATAATCGTCCCGCGATCGCGTGGGGTCATTAACTCCAGCGCGGCGCGGGTGCCGTTAACATAGCCCAGATAGGTCACCTCGGTGACGCGGCGAAACTCCTCAGGGGACATGGTGCGAAACGGCGCCAGCATCCCGCCCATGGCGTTATTCACCCATACATCGATGGCTCCCAGCCGATATTCAATCTCGTTAGCAGCATCCGTCACCGCCTTGCTGTCCGCCACGTCGGCCTGAACGGCACAGGCGTTGATCCCGAAACGGCGCAGTTCCTCTTCTGTGGAGCGCAGGCTCTGCTCATCGCGGGCAATGATGCCCACATCGTAGCCTGCTTTGGCAAAATGCAGCGCCGTGGCTTTTCCCACGCCCGCCGTACCGCCGGTAATCACGATAACAGCCATAGCCTTTCTCCTTGTTTCAGACGTTATCCCAGCCGGAGAGGATTTCGATCAGTTCAGACAGGGAATAACGCACCGCTTTATCCACCACATCCTGACATTCACCGGAAAACAGCACGGTGCGGGTGACCGTCTTTCCGCGTATATTCCAGCCAAAGCAGACCGTACCGGCAGCCGTGCCATCGTCTCCGCCTTCCGGCCCCGCATAACCGCTGATGGCAACACCGATATCCGCCTCGGCAATTTCGCAAATTTTAGCGGCCATTTCGGTTACCGTTTGTTCACTGACGGCGGTGAAGCGCTCAATGGTTTCGTGAAGCACGCCGAGGATCCTCTCCTTCGCCGCATCGCTGAATACCACCATGCCAACGTCATAAAATTCCGCCGTGTTCTCTTCGGCACAAAGCGCAACCGCCAGATTACCGCCGGTACAGGACTCTGCGGTGGTTAACCGTAAACCTCTGTCCGTGAGCTGAGTGGCGAGCTTTTTCGTCAGTTCACTGATGGTGCTGTTGTTATCGTGAATAAGATTGCTCATACCGTGGCCCCTTAATTTTCGTCAGGAATAATAGAAATATGACCATTACGCTCAAGAATAGCGTATTTAATCTCTTTCAATTCTGTAATGCCGTGGTTCTGGCGGGCTGATACCAATATATCATCACAGGACACATCGACTTTTTTTAGCTTATCGGCAAGGGGAACACCGTTCTCCACCAATATCACCGGCGTACCATCAAGAATATTCTCAACCGTGGAAAAATATTTTTTCAGCAGGCCAAAAATAATATCTACCACCACCAGCGTTGTTATTGTAATCATTGCTCCGGTGACGGAAAAATCTTCGCCTAACAGCGCCTGCTGTGTCGCCTCACTGATAATTAAGAGCAAAATAAGGTCAAAGCTGGTCATTTGCAGCAGGGCGCGCCGCCCGGCGACTTTAAACACAATGACCAGAAACAGGTAAATTGCCAGGGCACGAAAAACCATGTCCATATTTGACTCCTAGGGGTAAATAAACTGCCAGAAACGAATATCCGGCTCGTTGTTTACGCGGATGCTGTTTGTCCACTTCCCTGCTTTTGACGGCGTGATGAATAACAAAACGGTAAATTTATCGGTCTGTTTTAAACGATCGTAGACGAGAAACAGGGTATTCCCCCGGCTGTACATGCTGTCCGGCTGTGGCCAGACGCTGCCTGGCTCATACGTGTCGCTGGTTTCGCTGGTCAGACTGAGGGTATATTTCCCCTCAGACGTCACCGGGAATGTCAGCGCCATCCGCGATTCGGTCTGGCGGCGGCCGAACCGCTCATAGTTCAACGTCAGAGAGTTTGCTGAGTTTGTTTTTTCCTCGTCACTCACCAGGCCGCTGGAAAACAGCCCGGCAATCGCCGCCAGGATAATAGCTAACAGCACAATAAAACCCACCTGGCGAAATGCGTACTCAAACGTCAGTAAACGATAACTCTCTTTTATCCCAGGCACTTTTTCATTTTTTGGTTCCATGGCTGTCGTCACCGTTTCGCTTAATAGCCGAAATTTATGATTTTACTGTGCAAATGCTTTTAAGACTTATCACATTTGCCACATAAAGGAATAGCAACAATACTTAATAAGTCAAGACATCCAAAATGAAGGATAACAGATGAAATTATCAGTGATTTCAGCCTTGTTAATATTAATTATCCCTTCCGCATGGGCAGATAATAACGGCGGGTTACAAAAGGGTGAAGCGCCCCCACCACCACATGCGCTGGACAGCGGTTATCGTGGTACCGATGATGCGCGCATTATGACCATTACTCAGGCGAAAGAGATGCATGATGGTGCCTCTATTTCACTGCGCGGCAATCTTATTGATGGCAACGGCGATAAATACGTATTCCAGGATAAAACCGGGAAAATCGAAGTTATTATCCCGAAAGCGGTATTTGACGACAGAACCGTGGAACCTGACAACATGATCAGTATTAGCGGCTCGCTCGATAAAAAGACATCCCCCCCTGTAGTGCGGGTCAGCCACTTGCAAAAATAATTCAGCGAAGCGTTAACGCTGTACCTATCCATCAAATCTCACCCCTAACAAGGAGTTAGCTATGAGTGATAATGAACAACGTACGAACGCTTACCCAACGCCTCCTTTCCCGGAGCAGCCCCAGACGCCACCGGGCCTGGCGTCTGAAATGGAACCCGTACCCGACCACGGCGAGAAAAGTTACAAAGGGCATGGCCGTCTTGCCGGTAAGAAGGCGCTGATTACCGGGGGCGACTCCGGCATCGGTCGCGCGGTCGCCATTGCCTATGCCCGTGAAGGGGCAGATGTCGCCATTAACTATTTGCCGGAAGAGGAAGAGGACGCAGCGGAAGTGATCGCCCTGATTAAAGCGGAAGGACGGAATGCCGTCGCGCTTCCAGGCGATGTGCGGGACGAAACCTTCTGTCAGAACCTGGTGGAACAGGCCGTCGGGAAACTGGGCGGGCTGGATATCCTGGTGAATAACGCTGGCCGCCAGCAGTACCGTGAGTCGCTGGAAGAACTGACTACGGAAGATTTTGACGCGACCTTTAAGACTAACGTCTATGCGCCTTTCTGGATCACAAAGGCGGCGCTGCGCCACATGAAAGCCCCCGCTTCCATCATTAACACCTCCTCCGTACAGGCGGTAAAACCAAGCGCCGTACTGCTTGACTATGCGCAGACCAAAGCCTGTCTCGCGGTGTTTACCAAAGCGCTGGCGAAACAGCTGGGGCCGAAGGGGATACGCGTGAACGCGGTAGCGCCCGGACCGTACTGGACCGTGCTTCAGCCCAGCGGTGGGCAGCCACAGGAAAAAGTGAAACATTTTGGCGAGAGTACCCCGCTGGGACGCCCGGGTCAGCCTGTAGAGATCGCACCGCTGTATGTAACCCTGGCCTCGGATGAGTGTTCATACACCTCCGGGCAGGTATGGTGTTCAGACGGCGGCGACGGCGTTATCTAACGATCAAGGCGCGCAGAGTGTAGGCCGGGTAAGGCGAAGCCGCCACCCGGCAAATTGTTGCAGGCGAATGCTAAAGGGCTGCGAAAGCAGCCTTTTTTATGGTTAAGGGGTGACGACAGGAAACCAGAAGCTGAAGCTCTCCATGCAGCGCAGCATTTCGTTCACCTTCGCGGCATTGCCGACTATCGTCACCTCGCCTGCCTGTTGCGCCTTTTTCAGCGTGGTCTCTTTAAGGATGATGTTGTTCAGCGTGTCGCGGCTGAGCGTAATGGTTGCATCCGGATTTTCAGCCTGGCTGTTGGCGCTATGGTTTAGCACGCCATTCTCCAGCTCCAGCTTGTACTTTCCGCCCTCGCGGCCTAAATCAACGTTAAATACGCCTCTGGTATTCGCCGCGCTGACGCCGTTAAGGTGCACGCCGAAGTAGTCAAAAATCATCTCAGCCGACATGGCACGGACCGCATCCGGGCTGGCCGTATTGGGCGTCGGCATTCTCTTCACGCCGTTACGCAACTCCTGCGCACCGGTGAGGTAGGCGTTACGCCACGGCCCTGACTCCGCCCGGTATCCCAGCTGTTCAAACGCGTCCGCTTCGAGTTCGCGCGCCGCCTTATTATTCGGATCGGCAAAGACGACTTTACTGACCACCTGCGCCACCCAGCGGTAATTCCCACGGGCATAATCAACCCGGGCTTTTTCAAGGATCGCGCTGGCTCCGCCCATGTATTCGACATACTTTTTCGCCGCCTCGACCGGAGGGAGTTCATCAAGCGTCGCCGGATTGCCGTCGAACCAGCCAAGATAGTAGACATAGGTGGCTTTGACATTGTTGCTTACCGAGCCGTAATAGCCACGGCCTGCCCAGGATTTTGCCAGCCCGTAAGGCAGGGCGAAATTAGCGGCTATTTCATCCCTCGTCAGCCCTTTATTCGCCAGTCTCAGCGTCTGGTCGTTGATATAGCGGTAAATATCACGCTGGCCTTTCATCAGTTTCACCACTTTCTTATTACCCCACGTGGGCCAGTGGTGCTGCGCGAGGATAATTTCCGCTTTATCACCCCAACGATCGATGGCGTTATTGATGTACTTTGACCATGCCAGCGGATCGTGGATTTTCGCGCCGCGCAGCGAGTAAATATTGTGCAGGGTGTGAGTGACGTTCTCTGCGGCTTCAATCAGCTTTTTCTCCTCCACATACCAGAGCATTTCCGACGGCGCTTCCGACCCCGGCGCCAGCATAAAATCATAGGTGAGACCGTCGATGACCTCTTTCTGCCCGTCTTTGGTAATGGCATGAGTCGGCGCGATGAGCGTGACCGTTCCGGCTGAAGTGGTCGTCCCCAGACCCGCCCCTACCTGACCTGTTGCATTGGGCTTCAACAGGTTTCCGTAGATATAACTGGCGCGGCGGCTCATGGCATTTCCGGCCATAATGTTTTCCGATACCGCCTCTTCCATAAAACCTGCTGGGGCATAGACTTTCACTTTGCCGGACGTCACCTCAGCGTCATCCACCACGCCACGCACGCCGCCATAATGATCGACGTGGCTATGGGTATAAATAACGGCAACAACCGGGCGCTTGCCGCGATGCTTAACGTAAAGATCCATGCCCGCTTTGGCCGTTTCCGCAGACACCAGCGGATCGACAACCGTGATCCCCTTTTGGCCCTCTATGATCGTCATATTCGACAGATCGAGGTTGCGGATCTGGTAGACCCCGTCCGTGACCTCAAACAGACCACCGATATTATTCAGCTGTGCCTGACGCCACAGGCTCGGGTTGACGGTATCCGGTGCTTTTTGCCCTTCTTTGATAAAAGCGTATTGCTGGGGGTCCCAGATAACGACGCCTTTTTCGCCTTTAATCACCTCAGATGGCAGCGGGGCAATAAAGCCTTTGTGCGCATTTCGGAAATCGGTTTTATCAAAGAAGGGCAGTTGACCGTAAAGTGCTTCATTCATTTCTTTGGTATGGGCAGTGGCTCCCTTCCCCTCCTTTTGTGCCAGGACAGGCAATGAGACCAGTGAGGCCACTACCAGACCAGCCACAACTATTGCACTAACGAGAGTTTTAAATTTCATATATCCTCGAGGAGTCATATTCACGCTGGCGGTACATGGGGGGAAAGGAGGCTATCACCGGGCTTTTCTTTTATCGATGGAAATAACGTTTATAAATAAATAAGTTTATTCTTTCGTCGCAGCGGCCTTAAGGGATAATGCTGAGTCCAATTATTTCCCTGGAGTGATTCGATGAAGAGACTGCCGTTCTTTTTCGCTGTACTTACCCTCAGCACATTAACAGCCTGTAGTTCCCCCCCACCAGATAACGTTGAAAAGATTAATCATCTGCAAATTCCGCTGGTATTGCCTGGTGAAAAACCACCGCAGGCACAGATATCACATATTGCCTCTCTCTATCAGGAAAATAAACAGCAGATCGATAACTTAACGCGCAGCGTTAAATCACAGTATCTTCAGGACACCTCCGCAAACGAAATATTTATTGCGGACAGCGCTGTTCAACGCGTCTATGCCTCGCTGACCAAACTGGAACAGTTAGATATGGTTAATCAGCAATACCTGAAAGATAATAATGTTACGGGCCTGCAAAATATTCATATTATTCTTGAACCGTTATTCGCCAGCTAAAAACAAAAAACCCGGCAACATCGCAGCCGGGTTTTTATTAAGGGACAAAGCACGGGCATCAGTCGTACTGACCAAAGCGATAGCTAAGCCCTGCGGTGACGGAACTCAGGTCGCTGCTCACACCGATCTGGTTAGCATTGCCCACGTTGCTTACCCACTGATACTCCAGGCGACCCGCCCAGTTTTTATTGAAGGCGTATTCAGTACCCACGGCGGCAAGCGGGCGCACACCCGTTTCAAAGCGATTGTGACCACTTACATCGGATTCAGCGCGATAGCCCATTGCGCCAGCCCGGCCATAGATATCCCAGTCATTGGTCAGGGCGTAGCTGGCCTTCAGCGACATTTGCAGACCCTGAGTCTTCATTTGCGCCCCTGCGCCATGCTGACCTTTGATCTGCATATTACCTAAATAATCATAACCGCCTTCTACCGCAAGCCATGGGGTGATCTGGTAACCCGTATACACACCCCCGCCGACATTATCATGATCAAAGTCGAAGTGGTCGGAATGGGTGTTCTCAAACGCTTTCGACCCCATATTGGTATCAAAATAGTGAGACCAGCCGAATTTCGCTCCGCCATACCAGGTGCCCGCATCTGCGGCTGCAAACGCTGAGGTGGCGGTAAACGCGTTAACCATAATCAAAGCGATAACTGTCTTTTTCATAAATATACCGTTTACTTGATAAAGATAAAACTTAGAAAGCAAACGATATAGAAAATTAACGTCGTCGTTAATTCCATTTCTGTTTAATTTTAAACTTTCCCTAGAATGATTCAGGTAAATGTCTGACTTCAAGCAGATATCCACCACGCTTAAAGGTAATATACTCCCCCTGCTTAAGAGCGGATAATACATTGAGTATACTGCTGCGAGAGAGCAGCGTACGGTCCTGAATATATTCCAGAATCGTAGTACGCAAACGCGTCTCCTCCGGGAGTAAAATCATTTCCTGAAGGT